>JAYRTK010000128.1:0-9277 GCA_041919595.1 Lysobacteraceae bacterium | reverse complement strand
CGGGGCCGACGTGCAGAAGGACCGGATCGAGGTCGACGTCTGGGCCTGGGGCCGCGGACTTGAGTCCTGGCTCGTCGATCATGTCGTGATCGAGGGTGGACCCGATCGGCATGATGCGTGGTCGGAACTGACCGCGCTGCTGGATCGAAGCTGGCCGCACGAACGCGGGGCGCATCTGCGGATCGCGCGGCTCGCCATCGACACCGGCTACGAGGCCCCGGCGGTCTATTCCTGGTCGCGGGCGCAAGGCTTCGCGCAGGTGTCGCCGGTCAAGGGCGTCGAGGGGTTCAACCGCTCCAGTCCGGTGTCGGGGCCGACCTTCGTGGACGCGACCGAGGGCGGCAAACGCCTGCGTCGCGGGGCCCGGCTCTGGACCGTGGCGGTCTCGACCTTCAAGGCCGAGACCTACCGCTTCCTGCGGCTGGCGCGCCCGACCGAGGAGGAGATGGCCGACGGGGCGGCGTTCCCGCCCGGCTCGGTGCATCTGCCGCACTGGGTCGAGAACGAATGGCTGAAGCAGTTCGTGGCCGAACAGCTGGTGACGGTGCGCACGAAGCGCGGTTTCGCCCGGCTGGAATGGCAGAAGCTGCGCGAGCGCAACGAGGCGCTGGATTGCCGGGTCTATGCCCGCGCCGCCGCCTGGATCGCGGGCGCGGACCGCTGGCCCGACGAGAAATGGCGCGACCTCGAGGATCAGCTCGGGGCCGCCCCTACCGACAGCGATCCCGCGGGACAGATCAACCGGCCGGGACAGGCCCCGCAGGGCAAGCGCCGCTCCGACTGGCTCGGACGGCGCGGAGGATGGTTCTGAACATGACCGACTGGACGGAAACCGAGCTCTCGGCGCTGCGCCGGGCCTATGCCAGCGGCACGACCCGGGTCAGCTATGACGGCAAGTCGGTGGACTACGGCTCGGCCGAGGATCTGCTCGCCCGCATCCGCACCATCGAGCGCGCCATCGCCGGGACCACGCGGCCGTTGCCGGTCGCCGGGCTTACGGGCTTCTCGCGCGGGGATCGCTGATGTCGGCAAACTGGTTCGACCACGCCATCGCATCGGTGGCGCCGCGCATGGCCGCGCGTCGCGTGATGGCGCGGCAGGCTTTCGAGACCCTGACGCGTGGCTACGACGGCGCCGCGCGCGGGCGGCGGACCGAGGGCTGGCGCGCGCCGGGATCCTCGGCCGACACCGAGATCGGCGTCGCCGGGGCGCTGCTGCGCGACCGGATGCGGGATCTGGTGCGCAACAACCCGCACGCGGCCAAGGCCGTGGCTGTGCTGGTCAACAACATCGTCGGCGCGGGGATCATGCCGCGCGCCGCGAGCGGCGACGACACGCTGGACCGCAAGGTCGATGCGCTGTTCGAACGCTGGACGGCGGAGTGCGATGCCGATGGCCAGCTCGACTTCTACGGCCTGCAGACGCTGATCTGCCGCGAGATGGTCGAGGCGGGCGAAGTCTTGGTGCGCCGCCGCCTGCGGCGATCTTCGGATGGACTGCCGGTGCCGCTGCAGCTGCAGGTGCTCGAGGCCGACTTCCTCGACGCCACGAAATCCGGCGTCCTCGGCGCGGGACGCCTCGTGCAGGGGATCGAGTTCGATCCGGTCGGCAAGCGCCGGGCCTATTGGCTGCATGGCGCGCATCCGGGCGATGCCTGGGGCGCGCTGCAGGGCGGGCTCGGATCGCGCCCGGTCCCCGCGACCGAGATCGCCCATGTCTACGAGAAGCAGCGCACGCAGGCGCGCGGCGTTCCCTGGGGCGCGCCGGTGATCCGCAGCTTGCGCGATCTCGACGATTACGAGGTGGCGGAACTGGTCCGCAAGAAGACCGAGGCCTGCGTCACCGCCATCGTCTTCGGTGACGACGAGGCGCAGCAGGGCATCGCGCCCTCCGTGGTCGATGCCGACGGCAACCGGGTGGAGCAGTTCGAGCCGGGGCTGATCGCCTATGCGCGTGGCGGAAAGGACATCCGGTTCAACCAGCCGTCGGCCACCGGCGGCTACGGCGAGTACAAGCGGGCGAGCCTGCACACGATCTCGGCCGGGTTCCGCGTGCCCTACGAGTTGCTGACCGGGGACCTGTCCCAGGTCAACTATTCCTCGATCCGGGCCGGGCTGGTCGAGTTCCGCCGGATGATCGATGCGGTGCAGTGGCAACTCTTCATCCCGATGCTCTGCGCGCCGGTCTGGCGCTGGTTCACTGAGGCTGCATGGGCAGCGGGGCAGATTCCGACGCCCGACGTGCCGGTGGAATGGTCGCCGCCGAAGTTCGATGCGGTCGATCCCTACAAGGATGCGATGGCCGACCTGCTGGCGATCCGGACCGGCACCATGACGCTGGCACAGGCCATTGCCCGGCAGGGTCACAACCCGGACGCGGTGCTGGCAGAAATCGCCGCGACCAACGCCAAGCTCGATGGCCTCGGTCTCGTGCTCGACAGCGATCCTCGCCGCGTCACCAAGACCGGCAGCGCCCAGGCGGGCGACCCGACCACAGGGCCGACCAGTGACCCGGCCGCCCCCGCATCCGAAACAGAGAAGGAATAGGGCCATGCCCGAGACCATCATGGCGGCTCCGGTCGCCCTGCCGATGCAGCTGCGGCGCGCGCCCATCCTGCCCGCGACCGTCAACGCCGAGGCGCGCTCCGTCGACGTCGTCTTCACCACTGGCGCGGCCGTCCGGCGGCGGCGCTGGACCGGCTGGGACACCTCAGTACCCTTCGACGAAATCCTCGAGGTCAGCGACAGGGCGGTGGATCTGACGCGCCTCAACGCGGGGGCCCCGGCGCTCGACAGCCATTCGGTCTGGTCCTCGCATTCGCAGGTCGGCGTCGTCGAACGCGCCTGGATCGACGGTAAGGAGGGCAAGGCCACCATCCGCTTTCCGCGCGAGGGGCTCGACCAGGCCGCCGACAGGATGTTCGGTCTGATCAGCGACGGCATCATCCGCAACGTCTCGGTCGGCTATTCGATCGAGCGGGTGAAGGTGGTCGAGCCCGCCGCCAAGGGCGAGGTCGAACAACGTATCGTCGAGCGCTGGACCCCGCTCGAGGTCAGCTTTGTGACCGTTCCCGCCGATCCGCGCGCGCAGGTGCGTGCGGCCGATCAGGCCAACTATCCCGTCGAAATCGTCGACACCCGCATGCAAAAGGAGGCATCCATGCCTGAGAGCACGACCACCGTTGCCGGGGATGTCCCCGCCAGCACCGAGACCCGCCAGCCGCCTGTTGCGGCCCCGGCGAACCCCGAACCGACGGCAGCGCGCATGCCGGATGCGCCCGCCGCGCCCGACAGCGAGGCCATCGCCACCCGTGCCCGCGAGGCCGAGCGTGATCGCGTATCCACCATCTACGATCTGACCGGGCGGTTGAACCTCGAGCGCAGCTTCGCCGAGGATCTTGTCAAGCGCGGCGTCAGCGTGGACGAGTCCCGCCGCCTGATCCTCGACCAGGTTGCCACGAAATCCGACGAGACCCGCACCTTCCCGCATGTCTCGGTGCCCCTCGGCGGCCGGGATGAACGCATCACCCGGCGCGACGCCGTGGCGAACGCGCTCCTGCACCGCTACAGCCCGACGCTCTTCCCGCTGGAGGATGCCGCCCGGCAGTACCGCGGCATGACGCTGCTGGAACTGGCCCGCGAGAGCCTCGGCAATGCCGGGGTGAACACGCGGGGCCTCTCGCGCGACGAGGTGGCGACGCGCGCGCTGCATTCCACCTCGGACTTCCCCGAGATCCTGTCGTCCGTCACCAACAAGACCCTGCGGCAGGCCTATGACGCCTATCCCCGTACCTTCGCGCTCTTCTGCCGCCAGGTGCTGGCCACCGACTTCAAGGCGATGCACCGGGTGCAACTGGGCGAGGCGCCGCAGCTTCTGGAGGTGGGCGAAAGCGGCGAGTTCAAGCGCGGCACGCTCGGGGAGAGCAAGGAGAGCTACAAGGTCAAGACCTATGGCCGGGTCGTTGCGATCACCCGGCAAGTGCTGATCAACGACGATCTCGACGCCTTCACCCGGATCCCGGCGATGTACGGCAATTCCATCGCGCAGCTGGAAAGCGACGTCGTCTGGGGCATCATCACCGCCAACCCGGCGATGGCCGACGGCAACGCGCTGTTCCACACCACGCACAAGAACCTTGCGGGCACCGGTGCCGCGCTGGATGTGGCGAGCGTCGGCGCGGCCCGGGCAGCGATGGCCCTGCAGACAGGCCTCGACAAGAAGACGGTGCTGAACATCCGTCCCGCCTTCCTGATCGTCCCCGCGGCCCTCGAACTGAAGGCCGAGCAGCTGGTGGCCCAGAACCTCGTGCCCGCCGACAGCGCCAAGGTCGTGCCGCAGTCGATCCGGACGCTCTCCCCGATCAGCGAGCCGCGTCTCGATGCGGCCAGCGCCACCTCCTGGTATCTGGCGGCCTCGCCCAATCAGATCGACACCATCGAATACGCCTATCTCGAGGGCCAGCAGGGCGCCTACATCGAGACGCGCAATGGCTTCGACGTCGACGGCGTCGAGATCAAGTGCCGCCTCGACTTCGGCGCCAAGGCCATCGACTGGCGCGGTCTCTACAAGAACCCGGGCGCGTAACCAGCGCGCCGACATGCTGAATCCTGGCACACGGGCGGTCCAATCGGGCCGCCCTTCGTCTTTCCACGAGGATCCCCGCCATGAAAAACTACGTCCAACCGGGCAACACTATCACCCTGACCGCGCCCTATGCCGTCTCCTCCGGCGACGGCCTTCTTGTCGGCTCCATCTTCGGCGTCGCCGCTGGCACCGCCGCCCTCGGCGAAACCGTCGAGGCCGCGCTCACCGGCGTCTACGACCTGAAGAAGGTCGCATCGCAAGCCTGGGCCGCGGGCGACAAGGTCTATTGGGACAACACCGCCAGGGAAGCGACCAAGACCACCACCTCGAACACCCTGATCGGCGTGGCCGTGGTCGCGGTGGCGGGCGGCGCAGGCGACACCATCGGCCGGGTGCGGCTGAACGGCGCGTTCTGATGAGCGCCTTTGCCGCCGCTGTGGGCGCGCTCTTCGCCGACCCGAACATCGGTCGCGACGCCGTCTACATCGCCGATGGCGGCGCGCCTGTTCTGGTGCGCGTCGTCGCCCGGCGTGCCGATGCCATCACAGACTACGGCGATGCGCGGCTCTGGTCCGAAACTACCCGCATCGACCTGCGGGTGGCCGAGGTGCAAGCCCCACGCCCCGGCGACCGCATCGAGATCGACGGCGACGCCTTCCTCATCCAGGGCGAGCCGGTCCGGGACCGCGAGCGGCTGGTCTGGACCGTCGACCTGCGCCCGGCGTGACCGCGATGAAGCTCAAGCTCGACATCGATCCCGACATCGTCGCGATGATGGAGGCCGAGGTCGCGGCGGGCGAACGGGCCGTGTCGGCCGCTATCCGCGAGGCCGGGACAGGGCTGAAGGCCGCCTGGCGGCTGCAGATCACCGGCGCGGGGCTCGGGGCCCGGCTTGCCCGCACCATCCGGTCGGAGCAGTTCCCCAAGGCCAAACCCAGCCTGAACGCGGCCACCGTGGTCTGGTCCAACGCCCCGGTCATCGTCGGCGCGCACGATACCGGCCCGCTGATCCGCTCGAAAAACGGGTTCTGGCTGGCGATCCCCACGCCCGCCGCGGGCAAATCCCTGCGCGGCGGCCGGATCACCCCCGGCGAATGGGAACGGCGCACTGGCCTGCGCCTGCGGTTCATCTATCGCCGCAGGGGACCGAGCCTGCTGGTGGCCGAGGGGCGGCTGAACACGAAGGGCCGTGCCGTGGCGTCACGGTCAAAGACCGGCCGAGGCTTGGTGACCGCACCGATCTTCCTGCTGGTGCCGCAGGTGAAGCTGCCAAAACGGCTGGACCTCGCGCGGGATGCAGAGCGGGCGCATGACGCCGTGCCGGGGCTGATCGTGGCGAACTGGTTGGAGGGGCGGTTGGCTTGATTGGTTGGCAAGCGAAACGGTCAGACGACTCCGATGCCGCCTGACCGCTTCAATCTCAACCCCCGCCTTACGCAGCAGCGGTGGCCTCGATTTCGAACAGCAGGCTCGGGATCGCGAGTCTCGTAACCCCAAGCAAGGTCATCGGAGGTGCGCACCGGATCGGCCCGAAGCGCATGCCAAGCATATCGAAATTCTTCAGTGCCTCATCGACGTCGGTCGTGTAGATCACCAGCCGGATGACGTTGATCAGGCTCATGTCCGCCTTCGCAAGGACGGCCTCGAGATTGTCCAGGGCCAGGCCGATCTGGCCGCGCATGTCACCCGCGTTCTGCGGGTTGCCCTCCGCGTCGACCGCAGTCTGGCCCGCGCAGATCAGTTGGCGCGAAGTGCCTTCGATTATTTCGGCCTGATTATAGCCGAGCTTCAGGGACCAGTCCCAGGGGTTTACGGTCGTGCGTTGCATCGTCGGTGTCTCCTTGTTGATGCTGCCCCATCCTCCTCGGCTGAAATGGTGCCAAATTCTGGCACCAAAGATGCTATAGTGCAGAAATGAACATTCGCGCCCGCCATGACGCCATCATCCGCAGTCTTCGCCGCAACGGGATGACCACCGTCGATGAACTCGCCGAAGAGGTCGGGGCATCACGGCGCACGATCCTGCGCGATATCGGCGCGTTGCGCGACGAAGGTTTTGTCATTCATGCCGAGCCCGGACGCGGCGGGGGGCTGCAGCTCGACCCGGGTTCGGTTCAGACAACGGCGCGGCTCGCTGTGACCGAGGTCTTCGCGCTTCTGCTCGGCGTCGCGGCAATGCGCGCGGCTGGAAACCTGCCATTCTCGGGTCTTGCGGATTCCGGGCTTGCCAAGATCGAGAAGGCCCTTCCGCCCGAAAAGCTGCGTGACCTGCGTCGGTTTCTGGACTGCCTTCATGTGGGCAAGCTCTCACCGCTTCAGGACCTGTCAGATATCGGGACGATGGATCCGGGATTGCTACCGGCGTTCGAGACGGCGTTCCTGCAGCGCATCTACCTGAAGTTCCGCTACCGCGACGCGAAGGGGGGCGAGACTGAACGGCAGATCGAGCCGCAAGCCATGCTGATCCTGCCGCCGCTCTGGTACCTTGTGGCATGGGATCCGGTGCGGGAGGATTTCCGGCACTTCCGGATGGACAGGATTAGCCAGCCGGAACCGGTCGAGGGCCTGAAGTTCCGGCAACGCCATGTGCCGTTCGAGGAAGACGTTTGCCCCTACCGTGACCTGCTTCGCTGATCTTGCGCACCGAGCACGCCGGAACAGACGGCCGAATTCGCCGGTCAGGACCATCGCATCGCTTTTCACCCGGAAAACCAATGCCCACCCACCGCGAAACCATCCTCGCCGCGCTGCACGCGCTGCTCTCGGCGCTGCCCGCCACCGCCCTGCGCGGTGACGCGCTGCCGGAACGCGTCCCTGCCGGGGGCCTCCTGATCCTGCGCGACGGCGAGCCGGGAGAGCCGGAGGTGACGCTGTCGCCGCTGCGTTACCACTACCAGCACCGCGCCGAGATCGAAGCGGTCGTGCAGGGCGCCGCGCGCGACACTGCGTTCGACACCCTCTGCGCCAGCATCGGCGCGGCGCTTGCCGCCGACCGCACGCTGGGCGGGCTCTGTGACTGGATCGAGGCGGAAGCGCCGCGTCCGGTCGATCTGCCGGTTGAAGGTGCCGCCAGCCTGAAGGCGGCGGTGATTCCGGTCGTCATTCATTATTCCACGGCCGACCCGCTGACCTGACCCTCTTCACCAAAGGAGAACACGATGGCACGAGCCCATGGGGCGCGGGCGCAGATGGCGCTTGCGTTCGAGACCGTCTATGGCACCGCGCCCGCCACGGGCTATCGGACGGTGCCGTTTGCCAGCACCACGCTTGGCTCCGAACAGCCGCTGATCGCCTCGGAACTGCTTGGCCAGGGGCGCGATCCTCTGGCCCCTATCAAGGACGCGGTCACCGCCGATGGCGATGTCGTCGTGCCGATCGACGTCGAGAACTTCGGCCTCTGGCTGAAGGCCGCCTTCGGTCAGCCGACGACCACCGGCACGACGCCCAAGACCCACACCTTCCAGTCCGGCAACTGGACGCTGCCGAGCATGGCTATCGAGACGGCCATGCCCGAGGTGCCGCGCTATGCGATGTACACCGGCTGCGTCTGCGATCAGTTGTCGTGGCAGATGGCGCGGTCTGGTCTGCTGACAGCAACGGCGCGGCTGGTGGCGCAGGGCGAGAACGTCGCGGCCACCACGGCTGCTGGCACACCTACCTCGCTGTCCCTGCAGCGGTTCGGGCATTTCAACGGCGCGATCACGCGGAACGGCTCGCCGCTCGGCAACGTCATCTCGGCCGAGGTGACCTATTCCAATGGCCTCGACCGGATCGAGACCATCCGCTCGGACGGCCGTATCGAGGGCGCCGATCCCGGCATGGCCGCGCTGACCGGCCGGGTGGAAGTGCGATTTGCCGACACCACCCTGATCACGCAGGCCATCGATGGCACGCCTTGCGAACTGGTCTTCGCCTGGAGCCTCGGCGCGAACGCCAGCTTCACCTTCACGGCCCACGCCGTCTATCTGCCGCGCCCCCGGATCGAGATCCCGGGCCCGCAGGGCATCCAGGCCACCTTCGACTGGCAGGCCGCCAAGGCCACCAGCCCCGCCCGTATGTGCACCGCCGTCCTTGTCAACACCGTCGCAACCTATTGAGAAGGCAAGCCATGCTGACCCTCGACCTTTCGAACGCGCCGCAGTGGTGCGACCTCATCCTTGGCGTGCGTGTCAAGCTGCGCCCACTGACCACCGCGCTGATGGTGTCCGCACGCGGCGATCCCGCGATTGCCGATCTGCCCGAGGGGGCGGCGACCGAGGAAGCCGCGCTCGCCATGGCCAAGGCGCTGGCCCGGCGCGCGATCCTCGGATGGGAGGGGATCGGGGATGCCGATGGCACTCCCATCGAGCCGAGCCCCGACGCAATCGACGCACTTCTCGATCTCTGGCCCGCCTTCGAGGCGTTCCAAACCCTGTACGTCGCCAAGGCCCTCCTGCTGGACGCGGAAAAAAACGGCTCTGCGCCCTTGCCGACTGGTCCTACGGCGGGGGCGAAGGCTACTGCGCGGCCTGTGCAGGACCCTGTCCCGACTGTCCCGCACGGCTGAACCGGCCGCTGACATTGGAAGGCGCGCAGGTCTGGGACCTGGCGCAGCGCCTTGGCGGGCAGATGCGCATCATCCCCGGCGCGGTGATCGGCTGGGACATCGGCGCGGCACTGGCGTTGGGGGCGGCCCTCGGCATCTCCCCGCCTG
>JAYRTK010000127.1:0-9301 GCA_041919595.1 Lysobacteraceae bacterium | reverse complement strand
GTTGCCGCATCTGGTGCAGCAGTTCGTCGGCGGCGACGAGTCGAAGGCGGCGTACTGGGTCGGCGTGTTCGCCAGCGCGTTCTATCTGGTGCAGTTCTTCGCCGCACCGATACAGGGTGCGCTGTCGGATCGCTTCGGACGGCGGCCGGTGATCCTGTTGTCGTGTCTCGGCCTCGGCGTCGATTTCATCTTCATGGCGCTGGCGCCGAATCTCGCGTGGCTGTTCGTCGGACGCATGATCGCCGCGGTCACGTCGGCCAGTTTCACCACCGCCAACGCCTACATCGCCGACGTCACCACGCCGGAAAACCGCGCGAAGAGTTTCGGCATGATCGGTGCGGCGTTCGGCCTGGGATTCATTCTCGGGCCGTTGCTCGGGGGGCTGCTCGGCGACATCGATCCGCGCCTGCCGTTCTGGTGTTCGGCGGCGCTGGCGCTGTTGAACGTCCTCTACGGCGTGTTCGTGCTGCCCGAGTCGCTGCCGAAGGAACGCCGCACCGCGACGTTCGACTGGCATCACGCCCGACCGCTGGGCACCGTGCATCTGCTGCGCGGTTATCCCCAGATCTGGGGGCTGGTCGCGGTGGCCTTCCTCGCCAATTTCGCGCACTACGTCTATCCGAGCACGTTCGTGCTGTTCGCCGACGTCAGCTTCGGCTGGAAGGAAAAGCAGGCCGGTTACGTGCTGGCGGCGGTGGGCGTGTGCAGCGTGATCGTGAATGCGTTGCTGGTCGGCAAACTGGTGAAGCGCCTCGGCGAGCGCCGCGCGCTGCTGTTCGGGCTGGGCTGCGGTGTGATCGGTTTCGTGATCTACGGTCTCGCCGGCACCGGCGGGCTGTTCCTGATGGGGCTGCCGATCAGCGCCCTGTGGGGGATCGCCGCGCCGGCGACCCAGGCGCTGATCACGCGCCAGGTCGGTCCGGGCGTCCAGGGACGCGTGCAGGGGGCGTTGACCAGTCTGATCTCGCTCGCCGGCATCGTCGCGCCGGCGTTGTTCGCGGGCGCGTTCGGTTACTTCATCGGCCCGCGTTCGCCGATGCCTCTGCCGGGCGTGTCCTTCCTGATCGCCGCGCTGCTGTTGTCCGGTGCGCTGGTGGTGGCCTGGCGCTTCGCGCGCATGCCGGTGCCCACAACCGTGACGGACACCGCCGAGGGTGCCTGAAATCGCGGCGTTTCAGCCGTGGATCGCGTCGAGCTCGCGGGTCGACATCGGCAGGAAGGTCCAGAACGGTACCCGCAGTTCGGCCCAGCGTTTCGCGGTGTCGTTGAGGATGTCCAGCACCGTCTCGAACGTGCCCGGTTCGCGGGCGCGCCAGTCGGCGACGTGTTCGAGCAGCAGCACATAGCCCGCCGACGGCAGCCACGACAGATCGTTGAGACAGTCGGCGAGCGCATCGAGGTTCTCGCCGAACCACGCCGGGAAGCGCATCGCGTCGGCGATCTCGCGCATCGCCGCGTCGGCATCGACGCAGGCGCGCAGGTCGATCGGCAGGACCGCGTACTGCTTCTCCGCGCCGGCTTCGACCAGCGCCTCGCGATCGCGGGCGTCGACGAAATACGCGCCAGCCTGCTCGGCATCGGCCAGCAGTGCGTCCAGTGCGATCGTGTTCATCGTGTCGTCTCCATGCCGTCGAGCATGACGCCGTCGAGGGTGAATCTGTGGAAGCTGCGGTAGTGGTCCCCGGTGTAGAAATATTCGGTCGGCGGTCGACCGCCGGTCACGATCCGGCGCGCGCCGCGATCCGCGGATCCCGGCGTTTCCACGGTGTATTCGCGGTAGTAGCCGCGCGGCTGCGGCGGCAGCCGGCGCTCCCGGTTCTGGAACACGCCATCGTCCTGCCGGTAGGGATACGGCCCGCCGCGTTCGATCCGCCGCAACGTCGCGATCGCCTCGGGCGGCAGGAATGCGGGAGAACCGTGCCGCGTCGCGGCGTCCGGCGGCAGGGGCGGTGGCAGTTCGAGCGCATCGGCGGGCGGTGGCGTCCGCGTGGTCCGCGCAGGGAGCGGCGAGGCCGATGGCGCGTCCGATGACGACACCGACGGCGGTGCGGGCACCGGCAACGGGCCGTTCCCGCGGAACGAGGTCCATGCCATCGCCGCCAGGACCGCTACCATCGCGATCAGGAGCCATCGCCTTGCCGATCCCGCATTGCGCATCTTCAGGCTCCGCTGGTGGGTGCCGCATTGTCGGCCCGCGCGATCGCGACCGTGCTGACCCGGGTCAAGATCCGGCGTCGGTGCCGGAGCGGGAAGCGCTTCCGGCGGATGTCGTCATCCGCAGGTGATGGCGACGATCGTGCCGTGCTCGTCGAGACGGACGTTGAGGCGGTCGCCGCGATAATCCATGGTCACCATCGCATCGTGCGCGATCACCCGGACCGTCGCCGCACCGCTGGCGACCATCGCCGCGCGCACCGTGTCCGCATCCGGCATCCGGCCCACGAAGCGTTGCGCCTGCTCCGCGCGGCATGCGCCGTCCTCCAGGCCGGGACCGACGCGGATCGTCGGATCGGGCGTCGAGGCGTCGGCATCGTCCGCGTGCTCGTCGGGCGGCGACGCCTGCGGTGTCATCGGCGTGCAGGCCGCGACCGAGATCAAGGCGGACAGCGACAGTGGCAGTGGCGAGAACGGCAGTGGTGGCATGACGGCGCTTTCCCTGGGCCCGGTGCCAGTATGCGGATCGCGGGTAGGAATTCGTAAAACCGGGCGGGTCTCCGGCGACATGGGCCGCGGGACCGTGACTTCCGTCGCCTTGACGGGGCCGGATCCTTGTTCTACAAGTGTAGTACTACAGCTGTAGAGGAGCATCCGGCATGGCCGACGACATCGTCCTGAGCGACCTGCAGTTCGACCTGATGCGGGAATTGTGGCGCGCCGGGGAACTGAGCGTGGCCGGGGCTACCGAGGTGTTGGTCGGTCGCGATCTGGCCCATACCACCGTGGCCACGCTGCTGAGCCGGCTGGAGAAGCGGGGGGTGGTCGCATCCCGCCGCGACGGCCGGATGCTGTTCTACCGGCCCTGCGTGACTGAAGCGCAGGTGCGCCGGAGCATGGTGTCGAGCCTGATCGCGCAGGTGTTCCGCGGCGATCCGAAGGCGCTGCTGGCGCATCTGCTGAGCGAGCGCGAGGTGGCGCCGGGGGATCTCGAACTGGTGCGCGCGCTGCTGCAGCGCGACGATGAGGAGACGCCGCGATGATCGAGACCGCCGTGCTCGAATCCCTCGCGTTGGCGCCGATCGCCGGCCTGCTGCTGGCGTTCGTGCTGCATGCCACGCTGCTGCTCGCGCTGGTCTGGGCCATCGAGCGCCTCGGCGGATTGAAGCATCCGGGCTGGGCCGAGCTGGCGTGGCGACTGGCGCTGTTCGGTGCGTTCGTGTCGGTCGCGATCGAAGCCTTGCCGATGCGTGCCGGCGATCCGGCGCCCGTTCCGATGGCGTTGCAGGCGACGGTCCCGTCGTCGCCATCGCCGCTCGCCGCGGGTCCGGTGCGCGCATCGATACAGTCCGCGACGTCGATGCCCATGGATGAAACGGCGCCGATGGCGATCGCGCCGCGCAGCGTGTCCGATCGTCCGCCGCTCGCGCTGCCGCTGGCGAGCGATGCCCTGATCGTGTTGCTGTCGCTGTGGCTGCTGGGCAGCGCATGGCTGCTGCTGCGCGTGCTGCATCAGGCGCGCGCGCTGTTCGGGCTGCGCCGGCGCGTGCTGCGGGAAGGACGGCCTGCGTCGGACGCGCTGCAGGCGCTCGCAGGGGAGCTCGCCCGCGAGATGCGTGTCGCGCCGCCGCGGCTGCGCGTGCTGTCGGCGACGACGAGTCCGATGGTGCTGCCCGGACTGGTGATGCTGCCGCGCTGGGCCGAAGGCCTCGACCGCGCACAGCAGCGCGCGATGCTCGCCCACGAACTCGCGCACCTGCGTCGCCGCGATCCGCTGTGGCGGCCGCTGCAGCGGCTGGCGCTGGTGCCGCTGTTCTTCCACCCGCTGGCCTGGCACGCGCAGCGTCGGCTCGAAGCGCTGGCCGAGACGTTGTGCGACCGCGCCGCGGCCGAGCGCGGCGCTGGCCGGGCGCTGGCCGAATGTCTCGCCGAATGCCTGGCCCGCAGCGCGCAGGCCGCCGATGACCCGCGCCATCCCATTTTCGATCGCGGCGCCGCGCTGGCGCTGGCGATGGCCGAACGCGGCGACGGCATCGTGCCGCGCGTCCGCACACTTCTGGAGAACCCTCACATGACATTTTCGAAGATTCCGGCGCGCTGGCGCTGGACCGCCGCCGCGCTCGCGCTGTTCGCACTCGTCGCCCTGCCGGGCGTGATGGTGGTGGCGCGCCCGGGCATGATGCCCGGTCTGTTCGAACGACACGATCTGTCGATCACGATCCGCCACAACGGCCAGACCCATGCGATCCGCTCGGACATGCCCGGGACGGGCGAAACCCTGCGCGTCCTGATCGATGGCGATGTCGCTTTCAACGACGCCGAGAACGATGTCGCCACCCTCGGTCGCGGCGCGGTGTTCGACATCGAACAGACCCATGCCGGCGTGTCGCGCAGCCTGCGGATGATGCCGGGCGCGACAGGCGCGATGCGCGAGTACAAGGTCGATGGCAAGGCGCATCCGTTCGACGCCGGCGCGCAGGCGTGGCTGGCGGCGACTATCCCGCAGATCTACCGGCTCAGCGCCCTCGACGCGGAAGCGCGCGCCAAGCGCATTCTCGCGCGTGGCGGGGCCGATGCGCTGCTCGCCGAGATCGCGCAGTTGCAGGGCGACTACGTCCGGGCCGAATACCTCGGCCAGTTCTTCGCACATGCGGCACCCGACGAGGCGCAGACCGCAAAAGCGCTGGTCCTGATGCGTGCGATCCGTTCCGACTTCGAGAAGCGTCGCGCGCTCGACATCGCGCTGTCGCGCCCGGTGCCGTCGCCGCAGCAGGCCGTGCTGCTGTCGATCGCCGCGGACATCGATTCGGATTTCGAACGCGCCGAATGGCTCATCGAAGCCGCTGCGAAACTGCCGGTGGACGGCGGCAACGCCGAGGGCTGGTCGCGCGCGTTGCGCGGGATCGAGAGCGATTTCGAACGCAGGCGCGCGCTGACCGCGGTGATCGAGGACGGCCAGCCGCGCGCCGCGGCGCTCGCCCTCGCATTGCGGACGATGCGCGGCATGAGCAGCGACTTCGAGCGCCGCTCGGTGCTGGAAGTCGCGGCCGATACCGACGTGCCGCTGCCCGATGCCGACTATCTCGCGGCCGTCGATGCGATGTCTTCCGACTTCGAGCGGCGCGAAGCGTTGGCCGCGCTGATCCGCGGCGGCACGCCGAGCGCCGAACGCAGCCGCGCGATCCTGCGCAGCGTGCGCGCGATGTCGTCGGACTTCGAACGCGGCGAAGTACTGGACGCACTGGCCGCGGCGATGCCGAACGATCCGATGCTGATCGAAGACTACCGCGCGGTGACCCGCGGCATGTCGGAATACGAACGCGGGCAGGCGGAGAAGGCGTTGGATCGGTTCTATCGCGGCTGAGATTTCGACTTCCGCTCAGCGCTTCAGTCGTTCCGCCAGATTGGCTGTCGGGATGAACACGAACGATCGACCATGCTTGTGCTGCGCCATCAGTTTCGCAGCGACGAGACCGAGCAGGTCGGAGCGTGCCGTCTGATAGGTGACGTCGTGACTGCGGCGGTGACCTTCGATCGTGTACGGCTTGTCCGGGTGTCGTAGTGCATGCAGCAGCAGCGCGCGCTGACGGTGGTTGAGCTGCTTTGCAAGCTTGGTTCCCGGCTTCAATAGTGTTTCGGCGCGATAATCTGCTTCGCGCTTTCTGGCTAGATACCCGTGCAATCCATCGATCGCCTTGAGTAGAACGTCCAACTGATGGTCGATGAAATAGGTTGTGTCGCCGCCATCGGTTTCCGTGTGCAGATAGGCGGTCATATATTGACTCGGCGCCTTGCGCAGAATGCTGGAGATGGAAAGATATTCCATCATCCAGAATCCAGAGCGCAGCATCGACCAATAGAACAGCGCGCGAGCAGTCCTTCCGTTACCGTCGCAGAACGGGTGGTCGTAGCCAATCTGGAAATGGATCAGGATGGCGCGTACGACGGGATGCAGAAAGTTCGCGTCATCGTCGTCGTTCGCGAATTTGCATAGAGCCCGTAAACGTTCCGGCAGTTCTTCCGCTTTGGGCGGGGTGTGAAGCACGCGGCCAGTTTCGTCTCCGATGACGATGTTGTCCTGCGGTGTGCGAAAACGACCGGCCCATTGCGGGTTTTCCAGGGCGCCGTCCGTTAGCATTCGGTGAATTTCGAAGATGGTGTCCGGTGTCAGTGGCTTTGCGATCCAACGCTTGAGTTCGCGCATCGTCGCGAAATTGTTGTAAATCATCCGTTCGCCGTAGTCGCGCGGCTTTCTTCCGCTCAGCAACATGTCCTTTGCGACTTGCGTAGTAGTCGCTGCACCTTCGAGCTGCGAGGATGTCATCGCTTCTTCGATCAGGGAGCGGACGAGATAGCGGTCTTTAGAAGCGGCATCATCGACATGATCTGCGCCCTTGAGGGCGCCGGCGGCATCGCGGGCGATGATGAACAGCCTGCGCTGTAGGCTGTCGCTCAGCGAGACCTTGAACGGGTTTCCGAATTTATCCTGCAGCGGCAGTTTGCGCGCCAGTGCGTCTCGCGCGAGCTTAATGCCAAGCCACCACTGCCGATGATTGAAGTCATGGGGAGGCGTGAGATGGCGTAGGTGATCCCAGTGAATGTACTCGCCATTCACTTCGGGTCCGATCGGATTTGCAAACGAGGCAAAGAGCGGGCCGAGTTCGACTTCCAGCAGCAACTGCGGAACAGGCGGCGGGGTGACTGGCGGTTTCATGGCGGGCGCGCTGCAGCGGGCGAATTACTAAAACATTACTAAATTAGTAATTGGATGGCAATATCAAATTAAGATTATGTTTTATAAGGGAAATATTCTGCTTCGTGGTCTGGCTGGAGGGGTTGGCCTCTATTGGGGCCGGGTCTTACCTCGTAGCACCCGGCGAGAATGTCTTTGATGCTTGAAATAACAGCCAAGTGCCTCAATGACGCATCGGCTGCCCGGCGGATGAATCCGAAAAGAAACCTGGCCACGGGCGGGTTTCCTGTTGCTGTTGGGCGCTTCCCGCCCAATGTCACGCTGCCTTCGTCTGGTGCACTGGAGCGCCTTCCCACCTCGCCAGCAGCTCCGCTTCGCGCGCCTTGGCCTTGTGCAGGTGCGCTTCCTTCACGTGGCCGTAGCCGCGGATGTGTTCGGGAATCGAGGCGATCTCGGCCGCGAGCGCGACGTTGTCCGTGCCCAGGCCCGCGAGCAGGCGTTCGATCGTGTCGAAATAATCCGCGATGAGCCGGCGCTCCATCTTCCGTTCTTCGGTGTAGCCGAAGATGTCGAAGGTGCCGCCGCGGAGGCCGCGCAGTTTCGACAGCAGTTTGAAGGCCTTGAACATCCACGGGCCGAATTCCTGCTTGATCAATTGACCCTGCGCGTTCTTCTTCGCCAGCAGCGGCGGGGCGAGGTGGAAATGGACCTTGAAGTCGCCCTCGAACTGCTGTTCGATCCGGCGACGGAATTCGCCGCTGGTGTAAAGGCGCGCGACTTCGTACTCGTCCTTGTACGCCATCAGCTTGAACGCGTAGCGCGCGACCGCTTCGGACAGGTCGGTGCTGCCGGGTGCCCTGGCGTGTTCGGCGGCGCGTACTCTGGCGACCAGGTCCTGATAGCGCTTCGCGTAGGCGGCGTCCTGGTAGTCGGTGAGGAAGGCGATGCGCCGGGCCACGACTTCGTCCAGCGAACGCGACAGCCGGGCGTCGTCGAGCGGCAGGAAGGTCAGGCTGTCGCCGCCGTGCGCGGGCACGTGGCGCAGCTCGTCGCCGCTGCGCAGATCGGCCGCCTGCGGATCCAGGCCGGACTCGTGTCCTTCGGACGCGGTCGGTGCGAGCAGTCGCAGCGCGTGCGGCGTGGCTTCGGCCGCGGTCGGCGCATTCTTGACCACGCCTGCGGCCTCGACCACCGCCGGCAGGTCGATCGCGGCGAGGCGGCCCCACGCGAAGGCGGTCTTGTTCATCTGCACGGCGGCGCCGTTCAGTTCGATCGCGCGCATGATCGCGTCGAAGGAGATCGGCACCAGTCCCCGCTGCCAGGCGTAACCGAGCATGAAGAGATTCGCGGCGATGGCGTCGCCCATCAGCGCGGTGGCGAGTTGGGTGGCGTCGACCAGCGACGGATCGTGTCCGCCCAGCGCGGTGCGCCCCGCGGCGATGATGTCCGGCGCCGGGCACTGCATGTCCGGGCGCGTGGTGAAGGTGCCGGGCATCGCTTCGTAGCTGTTCAGCACGACGTGCGAGCGGCCTTCGCGGATCTTCGACAGCGCCCAGTAGTCGTTGACCACGACCATGTCGCAGCCGAGCACGAGGTCGGCTTCGCCGGCGGCGATGCGCACCGCATGGATGTCCGCGGGCGTCTTCGCGATGCGGATGTGGGTGGTGACCGCGCCGCCCTTCTGGGCGAGACCGGTCTGGTCGAGCACGGTCGCGCCCTTGGCTTCGAGATGGCCCGCCATGCCCAGCAGCGCGCCGATGGTGACCACGCCGGTGCCGCCGACGCCGGTGATGAGGATGTTCCAGGGCTTGTCGAGCGTGCTGGCGAACGTCGGCATCGGCAGCGCCTCCAGACGGTCGGCGGCGCTGGCCTTGCGACCCTTGCGCAACTGGCCGCCGTGCACGCTGACGAAGCTCGGACAGAAGCCCTCGACGCAGCTGTAGTCCTTGTTGCAGTTGCTCTGGTCGATGTCGCGCTTGCGGCCGTACTCGGTTTCCTTCGGCAGCACCGACACGCAGAAGCTTTTCACGCCGCAGTCGCCGCAGCCTTCGCACACCAGCGAATTGATCGCGATCCGCTTCTGCGGATCCGGCAGCTTGCCGCGCTTGCGCCGGCGGCGCTTCTCGGTGGCGCAGGTCTGATCGTAGATCAGCACGCTGGTGCCCCGGGTCTTGCGCAGCTTCTTCTGCACGTCGTCCAGCTCGCGGCGGTCGAAGAATTCGACGTCGTTCGGGAACAGGTAGCGCTGGCGCGTCCACTTGGTGATGTCGTCGCTGACCACCGCGATGGTGTACACGCCCTCGGCGCGCATCTGCTGGGCGATCTGGGGCACGGTCAGCGTGCCGTCCACCGGCTGGCCGCCGGTCATCGCCACCGCGTCGTTGTAGAGGATCTTGTAGGTGATGTTGACGCCGGCCGCGATCGACTGGCGGATGGCCAGCGAACCGGAATGGA
>JAYRTK010000126.1:0-9467 GCA_041919595.1 Lysobacteraceae bacterium | reverse complement strand
GCCTCCCTCCCCTTGTGCTGCCCAGGGCAGGAGCCGGGGGCCGCCGGTGGCGGGCTGCTAAAGTATCTGTAGCCATGATCGTTCCCTCAGTGAACGGTTGTGGTTAGGGCGCCGGGGTGCTGAACCCACCCCGGCCGCCCGCTTGTACCGGCCTTCGCCGGATTCGATGGCAGCCCTCTACAGCGCCAAGGTCGCCAGCGCCGCAGCGGCTTTGGCGCGTTGTAAGTGGCCGTAATGCTTTTCGATCATCGCGACGGAAGTCCCTGATACCTGCGCCACGGTCAGTAAGTCCAAGCCGCTCTGCACCAGATCGGTAATCGTCGAATGGCGGAGCGTGTACGCGACGACATCGGCGGATAGCCCCGCGGCCTGCGCAGCTTCCTTGATCGGGTCTTTCCACATATACGCTTTCCAGGTGGCACCGTCCCAGCGCGCGAAAAGCGGCGCACCGGGCAACTTGCCGCGGATTTGGGCATGCAGCACGTCGGCGGTTTCGCCTTGCACCAGAATCTTGCGGCCTTCGCCGGCCTTGTCGCTGCCGATCACAAGCTCATTCCGGCGCGGATCGAAGTCGCCGACCTTCAGGGCAGCAAGTGCGCCCGGCCGTAGCGGCAGCAGACACAGCCCATGCGCGAACGCACGCGCGTCATCGGGCAGGCGTTCGAGCAAGGCTCGGCGCTGGTCGCGATCGAGATAACGGTTACGGCGCCCGTCGGCCTTCTTGATCGGCCGTAGCGCGACACGCCAAGCCTGATCGTTGATCGCGTCGCCATGATCGAGCGCGAGATTCAGCGCCGCGCGCAGCGGGACCATATCGCGGTTGATCGTCGCGGGCGAGCGCGCGCGGGTCACGGCTTCTTTGCCCTTGGGGCGGGACACCAGGGCCGGCGCGGCTTCCAGGCGCTTGCGCCATTCCCGCACATGCTCCTTGGTCAGCTTCGAGACTTCGATCTTGGCGATCGGGTCGTCGTACACGGTACGGGCGAAGCGGCCGGCGGCTTCCTTGTTGCCTGCGGCATAGCGTTCGCAGGCGTCGCGCACGGTCAGGCTCTTGCGGGAGCCGCCGCCGGTCAGATGGTCGAACCATTCGCGCGCTTCGCGGGAAGCGGCCGAGAAACGCTCGCTGTCCGGCAGATGGCCGAAGTCGCCCAGCGAGCGAAGTGGTTTCTTGTGGGTATCCGAGTCGTACAGGCGAGCGATCCAAGTGCCGCCCTTGCCGATCTTTGAAGGCCGATAGCCCAGGAACTGCCCGGTCGCCAGCTTGTGCCAATACGGCTCGCGCTGCGGCTTCAGCTTGTCGCGGCTGCGGACGGTACTTAGGTCGGTCATGGCCCCTGCCCCATTGCCGATAAAACGGCAGTACGGAAATAGTACGGAAAACCTTTCCGTACTTCTAGGGACTACTATGGATCATGAAACCTTGAATTTCCAGTGATTTAGGACGATTCAGGATCACTGCGGACGGCCATTTTCTGCCTTCACACGGCAAGGGTCGCAGGTTCGAACCCTGCACCGCCCACCATATTCCGACGGAAAGATCGATCGACGTTCCGCTTCACGAAAGCCCGGCTTGCGCCGGGCTTTCGCGTTTCCGGGACGACGTTCCGGGGCGCCTGGGCGCCCCGGCCGTCCCGGTCAGGCCACCAGCGCACCCCGGCTCGGATTCTCCTGGCGCTGCGTATCCTGTGTGTTCTGCTGCGCCGGCTGGACCGGCGCCGGTACCGACTGCAGCATCTGCGTGCTCTGCTGCACCGTCTGGTTCAACGCCTGGTTCCGGTCCACGAACACACGTCGGTTCGCCGGGTCCTCCAAACCGCCCTGCACCGCGAAGAAGCCCGCGTTGTTTCCCGCCGGCGCCACGTGATCGATCCGGCTCATCCCCGTCACCTTCGCCTCGAACGCCAGCGTCGCCGCCGCATTCTCGCGCTCCTGCGCGTTCTTGAACGTTCCCGCAGGCAACTGCTCCAGTCCCTTCATCGCCTGTTGGTACAGCGCATTGTCCGGATGGTTCGGACTCGACAGCTGCGGCGACTTCTCCGCACGCTCCAGGGCTTCCAGCGTCTTCGGTCCGGCGATGCCGTTCGGATCGAGACCATTCGCCTTCTCGAAGGCCTTCAGCGCGTGCGTGGTCGATGCATCGAAGCTGCCGTTGACCGGCAGCACATTGCCGTCCGGGCCGCGATAGCCCTGGTTGTTCAACAGTGTCTGCAGCTTCGCCACGTCCGGACCGGTCGAGCCCTGCTGCAGGATGCCTTCGCTCACCGCCACATTCGCCGGGATACCGCCGTTCGGCTGCGGTTGTGCGGGCTGCTGCTGCGTCGGTTGCTGTTGCGTCGGCTGCTGCTCGGTCGGCAGCGGTGTCGCCGGTTGCTGCGGCGCCTGCTGCTGCCCCGGATAGATGCCCAGTGCGGTCAGCGTGTCCTTGCCGGCCTTGCCGTCCGGCTCCAGTCCCTTCTGCTCCTGATATTTGCGCACCGCGGCTTCGGTCTTGTCGCCGAAATAACCAGTCGTCGGCAGCGGTTGACCATTCTCGTCGCGGATGCCGGCGGTGTTGAGCGCTTCCTGCAACCGGCGAACGCCTTCGCCGCGCTCTTCCTTGACCAGCAGCGTGTCGTCGAGACCGCCCTTCTGGCCCGAGGTCTGGCCCTGCGACTGGTTCTGGCCGAAGTTCTTCGGATCGCCGCTCAGCGCACGATAGGCATCATCGGGATTCATGCCCGCCGCCACGTTCTTCTGGTACTGATCGCGCATGTCGTTCAACTTGCGGCCGACTTCGTCGGGAGTGATCGATGCGGCGTTGTTGGCCGTACCGCCGTAGTGGCTGGCACCACCCTTGCGCGGATCACCGACGCTGGCCCATTCCAGGGCGGTCGCGTATTGCGCCCGCTCCAGGCCTTCCGGGCCACTGGTCTTGCCGGTGACGTACGCCTTGATGTCCGGGCGCTTCTCGTCCATCAGGTAATCGGCGAAGATCCGCTCCTGCAACTGCGGGGTGAACTTCGCGTCCTTGTCGATGCCCAGCGTATCGACCGCGCCTTTCATGGTCGACGGAATGACCTGGTACTTGCCGACCGCGAACAGGCGGTCCGGATCACCGGCAGGCAACTCCTGACGACGCATGACTTCGCCCACGGTCATCTGCGAGAAGTCGATCTTGTCGCCCTTCGCGTCGCCGGCCCTGCCGCGGTTGTACGAACCATAGTCGCCTTCGCCGCGCGCGATCAGGTTGCCGAGCGGGTTGTCGGAACCGTAGTCGTTCGGCCCACCGGCGAGATTTCCGGGCGTCGTCTGCTGTGCCGGTGTCTGCTGTGCCGGTGTCTGCTGTGCCGGTGTCTGCTGTGCCGGTGCCTGCTGCGTCGGCGTCTGCTGTGCCGGGGTTTGTTGCGTCGGGGTCTGCTGCGTCGGCGCGATCACGCCCAGGTCGGCGAGCATTTTCTGGTCGGCGACACCGGTGACGGTCTGGCCGTGCTTGCGCTGATAGTCCTCGACGGCTTCACGCGTGCGGCGCCCGTAGTCCTGATCGGGATTCAGGGCCTTGCCTTCGGCATCGACCGCGCCGGCCGCGATCAACGCGCGCTGCAGTTTCTCGACCTCGGGGCCCTTCTCGCCGTAGCTCAGCTTGCCGTCGGCCAGCGGCGGATCGGCCGGTTTGGGGAACGTGCCGGAGATCGGCACGAACGTGGGCGCCACGTTGGTGAGGTTCTCGGTCTGCGCGGGACGCTGATCCGTGGTCAGCGTGCCGGCGTGCATGTCCTTGATCCACTTGTCCGCCTGGGCGATGTACTTCGTGTTGACGTCGAAGTGCACGTGGTCCGGGAACGCGTTCGGATTGCCGTTGTTGTAGCCATGCTGATTGCCGAGCGGCTGGCCGTACTCGACCTTGTCGCCGGCCTTGAGGTTCGGATCGATCTGCGCATGGCGGATCTGGAACATCGTGTCGCCGGTCTTGGGGTCGTTGATGGTGATCACGCCATCGTCACGGTCGATCTTGCCGATGACGCCGGCCGCCGGCGAAGGAATCGGCACATTGCCGTTCGAAAGACCCGGCGCGGTCAGCACCATGTCCTTGCTGACCATGTATTCACCGCCCGGCGTGAGCACGGCGGCGCCACGATAGTTGCCGAGGATTTCCTCGTTCTCGCCGTTGACGCGCGCATAGACGCGGCCGCTTTCCTGCAATCGCTTGCTCGGGTGGTGATTCTCGAGCTGGCCGTAATTGGTGACCAGTTCGCTGTTGCCGCCGACGCTTTCGTAGATCGTGATCTTGGACATGGAAGTCTCTCCAATAGACTTGAAATATCGCGAGGGGCGGGTCGTATCGGCAGGTCTGCGCGCCGACGTGCCTGCCCCGTTTGCTGGACCAGTGACGCCGCGCGGCGTCAGGGACTGGGGGGTTCGGGATCCTGGGTGAGGTACCAGCAGCCGTCCTTCCGCTCGAAACGGTAGGAATTGCCTTCGGACATGCCGTACTGATAGCGGACAGTGCGGACGTTGTCACCCTGCACATCGATCTTGAGGGTCAGCGCCGACGCGTCCTTCACGCCTTCGCTGTCGACGAAATGAAAGGCCTTGTCGGCATAGGTCACGTTGAAACCGTCGTACTTCGCGCCCGACTCGTAGACGAGGACGGTGTCGTCGCCATCCTCACCGCCACCGAGTTCGGCCACCTTGACCAACGGGGACGTGAAGGCGCGCTCGATCCGCTCGTCGGCGGCGAAGTCCTGCAGGAAAGCCTCGAAATCGCCGGACGGGCACGTCTGAGCCGCCGCCGTGGCCGTCATCGACGACACGTTCCACGATTCCACCGCAACCGAGGCTTCCTGACCGGGCGTGTTCCAGCGCTCGTAGGGGCCATAGCTGGTGACATCGATGCGCTTGCCGTCGGCCGCGTTGGCGAAGGCCATGTTGCAGTAGCCGTCGCCGCTGCAGCTTTCGACTTCCGGCAATTCGCCGCAGACGCTGGAACCGCCACCGGCATTCTCCCAGCACGCCGGGTCGCGCAGCGGCAGCCAGCCTGCCGCCAGCAGTCGTTTCCGCAGGTCGGCATAAGGCATGCCCTTGGTGAGTCCGGCCAGCACGGATGGCGTCGCATCCGGCATGTTCGGCGCGGACGTCGCCGCGGGTTCCGCAACCGCAGGCACGGTCGTCGTCGCCACCTGTTCCGCAGGGGCGCCGGAGGGCGTTTCGCCAGACGCTGGCGTCGGTTTGCACGCTGCCAGCAACAGGCCGGCCATCAGCAGAAAAGTGTTTCGATATCGCATGGGGGTGGTCCTTGATCGTTTCGGATGCGGGTCTGGTGTGATGGGTGGGAGCGACGCGACGATCAGGGCACGACTTCGGGATCCGAGGTCAGCCGCCAGCAGTCGCCGCGACCTTCGATCCGATAGGACGTGCCCTCGACATCGCCCGGGATGGAGACATGGTAGGCGCCTGCCGCTTCGGCGCGGGTGGCGATCTCGATCGGAGCCGACGGCGCCCCGCCTTCGACCGGCACCGACCGCCGCCGCCGCGGACTGGCAGACCACGATGAGCAGCGTGGCGATCAGCCGCGCGGTGATCCGGTGTCGCTGGGTCCGACCCCTGGTCCTGAGTCTCTGGTCATGCGGCGACGCGTCGTCGACGGGCAGCGGGCGATCAAACGGCACGGCTGCGCTCCTGGTGCTGCGCCTCGGCAGCCGGATCCAACTGCGGCGAGAGCGCAGCGAGTTGCGCGGTGGATGTGCCGATGTCCTGGGCGACCAGATCGGCGACCTTGAGAGGAAGCAGACGATGCGCGGGATCGCGCAGATCGCCGTTGACCGCGACCACGGTCCCGGCGGCACCGGGAATGACGTGATCGACCCGACCCAGTTCGGCGGCGGCGGCGGCGACCATGATCGATGCCGCCGCCCGTTGCCGGTCATCCTCGCCCGCGAACGCCGACACGCCATCCAGCGCGCCGCGGATGACGCGGAACTGCTCGTGCTGCGGATGCGCGGCATCGGCGACGGACGAGATGGCGCCCTGCGCGCGTTTTTCCGCGAGCTGTTTCATCGGCTCGTCGAGGCCGTCGCGATTGCGGCTGATGTCGTGGATGTGGTCGTAGTTGCTGACACCATTGAAATCGCGATAGGCGCGTCCGCCGGTCATGGCTTCCCGGGCGCTGTTGAAACCGACGATATGCGCGGCCTTGAGGAAGCCGGCGACGCGCCCGGGTTTCTCGTCGTCGCCGATGACGCCCTGTTCACGGGCACGGGCATAGTCGTGCTCGGCATTGATCCTGAACGCGCGATCCTGCAGTGGCGGGGAGCGCAGATAGGTGTCGAGGCTGAGCCCGTCCTTCCAATTGGCCGGATCCTGCAGGAAGGTGGCCATGCCACCCGTCCTGGCCCACGCCCATTCCGACCGGTGCCCGGTCATGGCCCGATCGAGCCTGTCGCGATCGATGTAGCCGGCGTCCGCGAGAAATTCGGCGCCGGCGCGGTAGCGACCGGCGAAGCCGAGCGCATTGACGACGTCGGAATCGCCGCCACGGCTCAACGTCATCGCCGTCGAAGCGATGAGTCTGCGGGTGGTCGCATCGTCCAGTGACGCGATGTTGCCCTCCCGGTAGTCGTCGGCAGTGGCCACTGCCTTTTGTCGAATATCAGCCATCCAGCTGTCTCCAATGGATATTCAACGAATGTCCTCGACGCTGGTCAGCGATCAGGACATCGGAGTCGGGAATCGGTCCCGCCGGGATCTTCATCCGGCGCATATCGGTGGAACAGGAATGGGCTGCGACCGGGACCGCCGGAACCTGCCTCCTCGTCGGCGAACACGCCCGCAGCGATCGACGCGATGCCGTCGATGCGGGCCGGATATCGGGCATGGCCGGGCGCGGACGCATCGAAGGCGTCGACCATCGACCGGGAGGATGCGGGCCGGTGCCCGAGCGGGGCGGAAGCCCAGACCCCCGGGGGGGCGTCGACCAGAACGGAAGATGCCGGAGCGCACGCCGACCCGGGCACGCACGTGGCCGGCACGAGCGTCTCCCACCGCGGCAATGTCCAGGCAACGCCCATGTCGATTTCACGACCTCCGGTCGGACGGGGAATTCCGCGGAGCCGATGGCAGCCGTCGCGCGGATCAAAGACAGTCGGCAGGCTAACAAGTCCGGCTTCAGGGGGGAAGTGGGACCGACGCCGCAAGCCGACGGACGGATCGGGCCCGGCCCGGGTCGTGATGTCGCCGGTTGCCCTTGGCTGCCACGCCCGATACCCGGCACTCCGGGCGATGACGCCTGCGCAGCAGGCACCCGCGCGGGTGGCGTGGCGAGCGGCTGATAGACTCGGTGTGCCTCCGCCCACACCCGACATCATGAAAAACGCCGGCATCACCCTCATCGCCGTCGCCGGCCTCGTGGTCGGCCTGATCGCCTACGACCTGCTGAAGCCGGACCCGATCCGGGCACCGACGGTCGCGGAGGTGAAGGCGGAAGCCGACAAGCTCCGGGCAGAGGCCGCGAAGGCGCACCCGAACATGGTGCCGAGCGATGCGATGAAGGAAGTCTCCGCCCAGCGGACCCACGAGGCGCTGAGCAGGGGCGACCGGGAGGATCGGGCAAGGACCGCGGCGAGCGTGTTCTTTGGCGCCTTTTACATGAACACCCGCGCCCGCCCGGAGTATTGCCGAAAGCGCGGCGTCGATCTCTCGCCCTTCGTCGCCGCCTACAACGAGGCCCATCGTGCCGAACTGGAGCGCGCCCGCGCGATCTTCCTCAAGGGGGGGCTCGATCCTGACATGCTGGCGCCGGCCCTGCGGGCGGAATTCCTGACCATGGTCGATCAGGACATGAAGGATTTCGCTGCCGGTGCGCAGGTTCCGCTGGACCAGGTCTGCGCGCAGTTCAACCAGAACGCGCAAGTCATTGTCCAGGCCATTGAACTGCCGGAAGAAGTGCGTCAGGCGCTGTTCGCGCAGCGCTGATTCCTCCCGCCTTCCGATCCACGCCCGGACGGCTGCCGGCACGGGACCGCCTCCGGTGAACGGCGGCCCGGCGGTGGCGCCGGAGACGGTGGAGACACCGCGCAATGTGCGGGTTTGCTGCGATCATGGGCGGGCTTTCCGCCACCGTGTCCGACCTCATGACCTCGCTGCGCCTCGTCGCCCTCGCCTTCGCCCTCACCCTCGTCGCCGGCTGCGGCGGCCAGACCTCCCGGCCGGTCGCGCCCGGGCCGGTTCCGGGTCACACCACGCCGGCACCACCGGTGAAGATCCGCATCGGCATCGCCCTCGGCGGCGGCGCCGCCAAGGGATTCGCCCACATCGGCGTGATCAAGATGCTCGAAGCCAACGGCTTCAAACCGGAAGTCGTTTCCGGCACCAGCGCCGGCAGTCTGGTCGGTGCGCTCTACGCCAGCGGCATGGACGCGTTCGCGATGCAGCAGCATGCGGTGGCCCTGGACGAGGCGCGGATCCGCGACGTCACCCTGTTCAACGGCGGATTGATCCGCGGCCAGAAACTGCAGGACTACGTCAACGAGATGGTCGGCAGCCGCCCGATCGAGAAGATGAAGAAACCCTTCGCCGCGGTGTCGACCAGACTGGAGACCGGCGAACGCACCGTGTTCGTGCGCGGCAACATCGGCCAGGCGGTGCGCGCGTCCTGCAGCATCCCGGGCGTGTTCGAACCGGTGAAGATCGGCGACTTCTACTACGTCGACGGCGGCGTGGTCAGCCCGGTGCCGGTCGACGCCGCGCGACAGCTCGGTGCCGACTTCGTCATCGCCGTGGATATTTCCACCCGGACGACCGGCGAAACACCGAAGAACATGCTCGGCGTGGTCAACCAGTCGATCACGATCATGGGCCAGAAGCTCGGCCAACAGGAACTGGCCCGCGCCGACATCGTCATCCGGCCGCAGGTCAACGACATCGGCCCGGCGGATTTCGAACGCCGCAACGGCGCGATCCTCGAAGGCGAGAAGGCCGCGCTCGCCGCGATGCCGCAGATCCGCGCGAAGATCGCGCAGTTGCGCCAGGCCCGTGCCGCAGCCCAGGCCGCGCAGCGCAACCCGGCGCCGGTGATGGACTGCGAGAAACCGGGCGTGATCGGCGGCCTGCTGGGCAGGGAACCGGAATGCAGGCCGCGCCGGCAGGAGACGGGCCCGAAATCGCGCTGAAGATCGACGCGCGGGTCGGCGCGCGAGCCGGCGCGATCGCGGGGTGAAGGGAAAGGCCGGCGATGCCGGCCCTTCCCGAAAAATCTGCGGTCGCAGGAACGGATCAGTGCGTGAAACGCAGTTGACCCGCGAAGAACCCGTCGAGAAGTCCGCTCGCCCGACATGTGCCCGAGGCGAAGTCGGCGAGATCCTGCCGGCGACGCAGCAGGTCGCCGAGCCGATGCGGCCCGCCCAGCCCCGCCGGATCCGGTTTGAGGAAGGTCGACGGTGTCGAGGCATCGCCCTCGCCGGTCAGGAATTTCGACAACACGCTGGGCCTTCCCG
>JAYRTK010000125.1:0-9493 GCA_041919595.1 Lysobacteraceae bacterium | reverse complement strand
CGGCGCGGTCCATTTCGTGGTGATCGAAGGCACGTCCGCGCTGCGCGATCACTACGGCTATGCGGCACTCGACGCGATCCTCACCGATGCGGGCAAGATCATCGCCGGTGTCGCCGGCGAACGTCCGGCCTCGCGCCTCAACGACAACACCTTCGTCGTCTACTGGCCGGGCCTGCCGCCCGATCGGCATGCGGTGTGGGCGCGCCAGCTGCGCGATGCCTTCGTCGGCCACACCCTGCAGATCGGCGGCGACAACATCCGCCTGCGCGCCTGCGTCGGCTACGTCGATCTGGCCCTGGGTTTCCGCGATGCCGGCGCCGCGCTGGCCGCCGCCGAGGACGCGCTGCGTCTGGCCAGGGCCGAGCCGACCGCGATCGCCGCCTACCGGCCGCAGGCCGACGCCGTCTCCGAACAGGCGGCCCAGTTGCTGGCGCAGTTGCAGGATGCGCTGACCCACGAGCGCCTGGAGCTGGCGTTCCAACCGATCGTCTCGGTCGTCGGTGGCGACCAGGAGCAATACCAGACCCTGGTGCGGCTGCGCGACGCCGCAGGCCAGTTGCACACCGCCGCCGAGATCGTGCCGGTGGCCGAACGCGCGGGACTGGTGCACGAGATCGACCGCCGGGTGATGACCCGGGCGATCGCGATCCTCGGCGAACAGCTGCGCGGCAGTCGACGCGCCCGGCTGTTCGTCCCGCAGGCCGCACGCACCCTCGGCCAGGACACCTACGGCCAGTGGCTGCTGGAATCGCTGTCCGACCTCGCCATCGAGGGCAAACTGCTGGTGGTCGACGTCCGCCTGGGCGACGCCCTGGTGCATTCGGTGCTGCTGCGCGAGTTCTGCCAGCGCATGATGAGCGCCGGCGTGCGCCTGTGCCTGAGCCAGTTCCAGAGCAGCGCCGAAGCCGATGCGCTGCTGGCGCAACTGCCGCTGAGCTATGTCCGTCTGTCGCCGCATTACGCCGCCAGAATCGAGCAGCAGGCGGTCCACGACGAAATGCGCCTGCTGATCGAACGGGCCCATCTGCTCGGTCTGCAGGTGATCGGCCAGCACGTGGAAGACCCGCAGACCGCCGCCAAGCTCTGGCTCAGCGGCATCGACTACATCCAGGGCGATCTGGTGCAGCGCGCCGCGGATGCGATGGACTTCGACTTCCAGCACGCCCTGCTCTGACCGCCCATCGCCGGGTCCCCGGCGCCGTGCTGGCCAAGCCGGCACGCGCTGGGGCATCATCCGAACTCCGGCCCACGCCGGACGGGCACACCGCAGTCTGGGGGGACCGCTCCGGTGCCGATACGCCGTCGTCCATCCAGGTATCCCGATTTGAACGATCCGAAGCCCTCGCTCCTGACCTTCCGCTGGCTGGCCCTGACGACCGCGATCGGGGCCACCCTCGCGTCGATTCTCGAGATCATGACCGACTCCGGGCCTTGGACCCTGATCGGCGTGGCGCTGGCCGCGATCACCGCCGCCATCGTGGCCTACCTCACTTATGCCTCGCGCAACTACGAACGCCACATGCAGGAGGCCGCCGAGATCGCCGAGCGCAGCGAGGCCGAGCGCGCCGAGCTGCAGCGCGAGCTGCAGCGCCGCAGCCAACTGGAACAACAACTGCGCCAGGCCAAGCAGGACGCCGAATCCGCGGTGATGGCCAAGGGCGAATTCCTGGCCACGATGAGCCATGAGATCCGCACGCCGCTCAACGGCATCGTGCCGATGCTCGACCTGCTGATGCACAACAAACTGCCGGCCGATCAGGCGGAAATGGTGCATACCGCCTTCCTGTCGTCGCAGCAGATGCTGCGGATCGTCGACGACATCCTCGACTACTCGAAGCTGGAAGCCTCCAAGCTGCAGCTCGAATCGACCACGTTCAATCTGCGCGAGACGCTGGAATCGGTGATCCAGCTGATGGAACGCCCGGCACAGAGCAAGGGCCTGCGCCTGACCCTGCAGATCGATCCTTCGGTGCGGCTGCCGGTGCGCGGCGACCCGGTGCGTCTGCGTCAGGTGCTGAGCAATCTGATCAGCAACGCGGTCAAGTTCACCGAACGCGGCAGTATCGCGGTGAGCGTGCGCCGGATCGGCGAGACCAGCGCCCAGCACCAGTTGCGCTTCGAAGTGCGCGACACCGGCATCGGCATTCCGCCGGCGGCGCAGGAACGTCTGTTCCAGGCCTTCAGCCAGGCCGACGCCTCGACCACCCGGCTGTACGGCGGCACCGGTCTCGGGCTGGCCATCTCCAAGCGCATCATCGACCTGATGGGCGGGCGGATCGCGGTCGACTCGGAACCCGGTCAGGGCTCGACCTTCTGGTTTGAAGTCCCGATGCTGAAGGTGCAGGGCGACATCGTCGCGGCCAAGCCCTCCGAACCCGGCAACGGCCGGGTGCTGCTGCTGACCGGCGATCAGCGCCTGCGCCTGCGCCTGAGCATGCTGCTGCCGAACTGGGGACTGCGGATCACCGCGGTCGAAACCACCCAGGAAGCACTGGACCGCATCCGCGGCGCGCTCAACCAGGGCGCCGGCTGGGCCTACACCACGGTGCTCGCGGACCTCGCGAGCGTGCGCAGCACGTCGGTCGCGCTGCAGCGCAACCTGGAGCGCCAGAACACCTACGGCCAGGTGCGGCTGATCTGCCTGCAGGGCGACGAGCCGGTACCGGAGGAACTGCTGCAGAGCGCGATCATCCTGCCGCGGCAGGCGCCGGATCCCGATCTGCGCGCGACGCTGCTCGGCACGTCCGACATCCCGGCGCCGCTGGGCATGGATTACGACATGGACGCGACCGACACCCCGGTCGACGGCGGCTATGCCGCATCCGAGCTTCCGGCTGCCGCCGCGGAGCCCGCGCCGGTCGAAGCCGAGCCGGCGCGCCCGATGCGGGTGCTGCTGGTCGAGGACAACCCGGTCAATCTGATGGTCGGCCAGCGCCTGCTCAGCGTGCTCGGCACCCATTGCGACAGCGCCACCAACGGCGAAGCCGCCCTCCTGCGCATGTCGGCCTCGCGCTACGACCTGGTCCTGATGGACTGCCAGATGCCGGTGATGGATGGCTACACCGCCACACGCCGCTGGCGCGAACACGAGGCCGCCACCGGCGGCCGGCGCCTGCCGATCGTGGCGATGACCGCGAACGCGATGGCCGGCGACCGCCAGAAGTGCCTCGACGCGGGCATGGACGACTATCTCGCCAAGCCGGTCACCCGTGGCGAGCTCGAACGCTGCCTGTTCCATTGGCACCAGCTCTCCTCGCAGCAGGCCCCGGCCGAAACGCCGCCGCCCGCGAGCGCTCCGGTGCCCGCGCCCGCGACGACGTCGCCCGACGCCACCTTGGAAGCCGCCGCCAGCCGCCCGGCGATCGCCGCCAACCCCTTCGTCCCGCAACCGACACCTTCCGTGAAACCGCCCGCGCCAGCCCCGACTCCGGCCCCCGCCCCGCCTCCCGCCCCCGCCGAGCCGCCCGCGCCGGTCATCGACGCTTCGGTCCTCGACGAACTGCGCAGCATCCTCGGCAGCGAGGTCGATCGGCTGATCGAGGTCTTCCTCGACGACACGCCGCGATTGATCGCGGCACTCGAAGGCGCCGCGACCGGACCGGATTACGACATGCTGCGCAACGCCGCGCACACGCTGAAGTCTTCCAGCGCCAATCTCGGCGCGATGTCGCTGTCGAACGCGGCGAAGAAGGTCGAAATCGGCGCACGCACGCAGACCCTCGAACGCCCGGCGGTGGCGGTGGCGCTGATCGCCAACGAATTCGCCCGCGCGCGCCAGGCGCTGCGCGCGCACATGGCGCAGAACGCGCCCGCAGGCTGATCGCGACCGGGCCGACGAAGAAACACGACGGCAGACACGACAACGGCGACCGCAGGGTCGCCGTTTTTTCCGGGCCGTCGTGTTTCGTCGCGATCGAACGCGTCGATCAGCGTTCGATCTTCATCGCCAGATAATTCTGCTCACCGATCCGAGCGATCAGCGACAGCTGGGTCTCGATCCAATCGATATGCTCCTCCTCGGAATCGAGGATGTCGGCGAACAGCTGGCGGCTGACGTAATCGCCCTTCGTCTCGCAGTGCGCGATCGCTTCACGCAGCAGCGGCACCGCTTCGAGTTCCAGCGCGAGGTCGCATTCCAGCAGTTCCTTCGGGTTTTCGCCGATGCGCAGCTTGCCCAGCGCCTGGAAGTTCGGCAGGCCATCGAGGAACAGGATCCGCTCCGCCAGTTTGTCGGCGTGCTTCATTTCGTCGATCGATTCGTGGTGTTCGTGCTCGGCGAGTTCCTTCAGTCCCCAGTTCTTCAGCATCTTGGCATGCAGGAAATACTGGTTGATCGCGGTCAGCTCGTTGTAGAGCGCCTTGTTGAGGAATTCGATGGTCCTGGGATCGCCTTTCATGGCGGGTCTCCGTCGCGTGGGTGGCGCGACTGTAACCGCAGATCGCGATCAACGACGAAATGCGAATCGTATGCGTTGGCGGCCGGGCCGCGAGCGATCAGGCCGCGTGGGCGATTCCGTCAGCCCCGGTGCGGGCCGCGTCATGCGCGTCCTCGAGGATCTCGGTGGCCATGCACACGCAACTGCCGCAGCCGGCACCGCATCCCGTGCGCATCGTCAGCTCGGCCATCGTCCGGCAGCCGGCCGCCGCAGTCTGGCGGATCTCGCGTTCGGTGACACCGTTGCAGAGACAGACGTACATGGCACGGCCTAGTCTGTGGGAACGGTTCTCATTTGGCCACGGATGAGAATGATTGTCAATTCTGCCCCGGCTCGCAGGGTGAGCCGCTTTCGGGCTCGGCCGCATGCCCGGTCCGCGGCCCGGCCGGGCGCCGCCGAACCCGTGGCCGCGACCAGCGTCGGAATTCGGCGTTCTGTGGCGGGATCGCCTGCACCCCCGCCACCTGACGCGCGAAAGGCGCCAGATGATGCAGGGCATGGGTGTAGACCATGCGCTTGAAGTTGACGACATGCTCCAGCGGATACCAGAAATCCACCCAGCGCCAGTGATCGAACTCCGGAGAGTCGGTCAGATCCAGCCGCAGATCGCTCTCGTCGCCGGTGAACCGCAGCAGGAACCAGACCTGCTTCTGGCCGATGCAGACCAGCCGGTCGTGGCGACGGATCGCCCGCGGCGGCAGGCGGTATCGCAACCAACCCGGGGTACTGCCGAGCACGTCGACATGTTCGGGCAACAAGCCGGTTTCTTCGCGCAATTCGCGAAACATCGCCTCGGTGGGCGTCTCGTCGCTGTTCATGCCGCCCTGCGGGAACTGCCAGCCGTCCCTGCGGACGCGGCGTGCCCAGAACACCCGGCCATCCGGGCGCATCAGGACGATGGCGACATTCGGTCGATAACCGTCCGGATCGATCACGATGCGGACTCCTGAAGTGGTGGCCTGTCGGCCGCTATCGCCGACTCTGCCACGGCTCCCCGGAGACGACAAGCCGACCCCGGACACGTCGCGCCGGGACGGCATTCCGACCCGGCGGCGTTCAGCCCGGCAGGGTTTCGGCCGGAACCCGCACCGCGCCTTCCATCAGCACGCGGGCACTGCGGCTCATCACCGCCTTGCGGACCACCCACTGGCCGTCCACCTGCACGGCCTCGGCACCGACCCGCAGCGTGCCGGACGGATGCCCGAACCGCACCGCCGTACGGGCACCGCCGCCCGCGGCCTCGCTGACCAGGGTGCCCGGGATCGCCGCCGCGGTGCCGATCGCGACCGCGGCCGTCCCCATCATCGCGTGATGCAGCTTGCCCATCGACAGCGCACGCACCAGCAGATCGATCTCATCCGCGGCGATGCGCTTGCCGCTGGACGCGGTGTAGTCGGCCGCCGGCGCCACGAACGCCACCTTCGGCGTGTGCTGACGTTTCGGCGCGTCGGCGACATCGGCGATCAGTCCCATGCGCACCGCGCCGTGCGCGCGGATCGCCTCGAACATCGCCAGGGCCTTCGCGTCGCCGTTGATCGCCTCCTGCAACTCGGCGCCGGTGCAGCCGATGTCGACGGCGTTCACGAACACGGTCGGAATGCCGGCGTTGATCATCGTGGCCTTCAGCGTGCCTACGCCCGGCACGTCGAGATCGTCGACGAGGTTGCCGGTCGGGAACATCGAACCGCCGCCCTCGCCTTCGCCCTCGTCCGCCGGGTCGATGAACTCCAGCACGATCTCCGCCGCCGGGAAGGTCACGCCGTCCAGCTCGAAATCGCCGGTTTCCTGCACCTCGCCGTTCGCGATCGGGACATGGCAGACGATGGTCTTGCCGATGTTGGCCTGCCACACGCGCACCGCGAAGACGCCATCGCACGGCAATCGCGCCGGATCGATGAAGCCGTTCGCGACCGCCAACGGCCCCACCGCGGTCGAGAGATTGCCGCAGTTGCCACTCCAGTCGACGAACGCGGTGTCGATCGACACCTGGCCGTAGAGATAATCGACATCGTGATCGGGCCGCGAACTCTTCGCGATGATCACGCACTTGCTGGTGCTCGACGTCGCCCCGCCCATGCCGTCGGTGTGCTTGGCGTAGGGATCGGGACTGCCGATCACCCGCATCAGCAGCGCATCGCGCGCCGGCCCCGGCGTACGCGCGGCCTCGGGCAGATCATCCAGCCGGAAGAACACGCCTTTCGACGTGCCGCCGCGCATGTAGGTGGCGGGGATGCGGCGTTGGGGAAGATGGCTCATGCTCAGCCCCCCTTGCTGGCTTCGAGGAAATCCTGCGCGAACCGCTGCAGGACGCCGCCCGCTTCGTAGATCGAGACTTCCTCGGCGGTGTCGAGGCGGCAGGTGACCGGGACTTCGACGCGTTCACCGTTGCGGCGGTGGACGACGAGGGTGAGGTCGGCGCGCGGGGTGCGGGCGCCGGTGACGTCGTAGGTTTCGGTGCCGTCGAGACCGAGGGTAAGGCGGGTGGTGCCGGGCTTGAACTCCAGCGGCAGCACGCCCATGCCGATCAGGTTCGTGCGGTGGATGCGTTCGAAGCCTTCGGCGACGATGACTTCGACGCCGGCGAGGCGCACACCCTTGGCCGCCCAGTCGCGCGAGCTGCCCTGCCCATAGTCGGCGCCGGCAATGATGATCAGCGGCTGGCCGCGCCCCATGTAGGTCTCGATCGCTTCCCACATCCGCATCACCTGCCCTTCGGGCTCGACGCGCGCGAGCGAGCCCTTCTTCACGCTACCGTCGGCGTTGCGCGCCATCTCGTTGAGCAGGGTCGGATTCGCGAACGTCGCGCGCTGTGCGGTGAGGTGATCGCCGCGATGCGTGGCGTAGGAATTGAAGTCCTCTTCCGGCAGGCCCATCTTCGCCAGATACTCGCCAGCGGCGCTGCTGGCGAGGATCGCGTTCGACGGCGACAGATGATCGGTGGTGATGTTGTCGCCGAGCACCGCCAGCGGACGCAGGCCCTGCAGCGTGCGCGGCTTGGCCAGCGCGCCTTCCCAGTACGGCGGACGGCGGATGTAGGTGCTCATCGGGCGCCAGTCGTACAGCGGCTTCACCGGCTCGCCGTGTTCGACGCGCACGTTGAACATCGGCTCGTAGACCTTGCGGAACTGCTCGGGCTTCACGCTCGCCTTCACGATCGCGTCGATCTCGGCATCGCTCGGCCACAGGTCCTTCAGCGTGATGGCGTTGCCGTCCGCATCATGGCCCAGCGCATCCTTCTCGATGTCGAAACGGATGGTGCCGGCGATGGCGTAGGCGACGACCAGCGGCGGCGACGCGAGGAACGCCTGCTTCGCGTACGGATGGATGCGGCCATCGAAATTGCGGTTGCCGCTGAGCACGGCGGTCGCGTAGAGATCGCGCTCGATGATTTCCTGCTGGATCTTCGGATCCAGCGCGCCGCTCATGCCGTTGCAGGTGGTGCAGGCGAAGGCGACGATGCCGAAACCCAGCGCTTCGAGATCGTCCTTCAGCCCGGCTTCTTCCAGATACAGCGCGACCGCCTTCGAGCCGGGTGCCAGCGAGCTCTTCACCCACGGCTTGCGCGCGAGGCCGGCGCGGCGCGCGTTGCGCGCGAGCAGGCCGGCGGCGATGACGTTGCGCGGGTTCGAGGTGTTGGTGCAGCTGGTGATCGCGGCGATGATCACCGCGCCGTCGGGCATCAGGCCTTCGGCTTCCTGCGCGCGCGCGGCGTCGAGATTGCCGGCGATGCCCTTCGCGGCGAGGTCGCTCACGGCGACGCGCGCATGCGGGTTCGACGGCCCGGCCATGTTGCGCACCACCGTCGACAGGTCGAAGGCGAGCGTGCGCTCGTACTGCGCGGTGACGAGATCGTCGGCCCACAGGCCGGCGGTCTTCGCGTAGGTCTCGACCAGCGCCACCTGTTCGTCGCTGCGGCCCGTGAGGCGCAGATAATCGAGGGTGTTGCCGTCGATGAAGAACATCGCCGCGGTCGCGCCGTACTCCGGCGCCATGTTCGAGATCGTCGCGCGATCCCCCAGCGTGAGCGCCGCCGCGCCTTCGCCGCGGAATTCCAGATACGCACCGACGACCTTCTGCTTGCGCAGGAATTCGGTCAGCGCCAGCACGATGTCGGTCGCGGTGATGCCCGGCTGCGGCTTGCCGGTCAGCTCGACGCCGATGATGTCGGGCAGGCGCATCCACGACGCGCGGCCGAGCATCACGTTCTCCGCTTCCAGGCCGCCGACGCCGATCGCGATCACGCCCAGCGCATCGACGTGCGGCGTGTGACTGTCGGTGCCGACGCAGGTGTCGGGATAGGCGACACCGTCCTGGATACCGATGACCGGCGACATCCGCTCTAGATTGATCTGGTGCATGATCCCGTTGCCCGGCGGGATGACATCGACGTTGCGGAACGCGCGCTTGGTCCAGTCGATGAAGTGGAAGCGATCCTCGTTGCGGCGATCCTCGATCGCACGGTTCTTCGCGAACGCATCGGGATCGAAGCCGCCGCATTCGACGGCAAGCGAGTGGTCGACGATCAATTGCACCGGAACGACCGGATTGACCTGCGCCGGATCGCCGCCCTGGTCGGCGATGGCGTCGCGCAGGCCGGCCAGATCGACCAGCGCGGTCTGGCCGAGGATGTCGTGGCAGACCACGCGCGCCGGGAACCACGGGAAATCGACCTCCCGCCGGCGTTCGATCAACTGCCCGAGGAAATCGCCCAGTCGAGCCGGGTCCGCCCGGCGGACGAGGTTCTCGGCGAGGACGCGGGAGGTGTAGGGCAGGCCGCTCCAGGCGCCGGAGCGAATCGCCTCCACCGCCGCGCGGGCATCGAAGTAATCGAGGGCGGTGCCCGGCAGGGGCTTGCGGTGGGTCGTGTTCATGGGCGGCGGCGTCCTGGGCGATGCGGTGCGCACGTCGCGGCCGCGGGCCGGATGTCGGCGCCGGCGGGCTTCGCGCGACCGGGGCGAAAGCGGAGCGGACATTATCCCGGAGGCGCCGCCGCAGCGTCATCCGCCCATGGCACAGGTTGACGGCCGCCGTCGCTGCGGGGACAATGCGTGCCCCCG
>JAYRTK010000124.1:0-9508 GCA_041919595.1 Lysobacteraceae bacterium | reverse complement strand
CATGCTGCAGGCGTTCGGCTGGCCGATCGAATTCGAACCCGGCTACGCCCGCATCCGCGGCGGCGCCGGCAATGCCCGCGCGCTGCGCGCGACCGACGTGCACGTGCCCGCGGATTTCTCCTCGGCCGCGTTCTTCCTGGTCGCTGCCAGCGTGGTGCCGGGATCCGATCTGACCCTCGAAGCGGTGGGCATGAACCCGCGTCGCACCGGTCTGCTGCAGGCGCTGCGGATGATGGGCGCCGACATCGAGGAATCGAACGCGCGCAAGGCCGGCGGCGAAGCCATCGCCGACCTGCGCGTGCGTCATGCCCCGTTGCGCGGCATCGCGGTGCCCGAAGCGCTGGTGCCGGACATGATCGACGAGTTCCCCGCGCTGTTCGTGGCCGCGGCCTGCGCCGAGGGCGAAACCCGCATCACCGGTGCCGCCGAACTGCGGGTGAAGGAATCCGACCGTCTCGCGACGATGTCCGCCGCGCTGCGTGCGCTGGGCCTCCGCGTCGACGAAACCGACGACGGCGCGACCCTGCACGGCGGTGCGTTCACGGTCGATGCGGCGGCGCCGGTCGTCATCGACAGTCATGGCGATCACCGCATCGCGATGGCCGCGGCGATCGCCGGGCAGCGCTGCGCGGGCGAATTCACGATCGGCGACATCGCCAATGTGGCGACCTCGTTTCCGGGCTTCGACGATCTGGCGCGCGGCGTCGGATTCGGATTGCGCGAGGCCTGACGGTCGTCCGGCCGGTCCACCCGGACAGCGGCCTCAACGTCCTTCCAGCGTGAAGGTGATCGGCACCTCGATCGACCCCGTGACCGGACGGCCGTCCTGCTGCGCGGGACGGAAGGTCCATCGGCGCGCGGCCTGCACGGCGGCGCGGTCGAGCGCACGCGAGCGGCTGCTCCGCTTGACCTTCACTTCGACGGGTTCGCCGCTGGCGTCGACCGTGATCAGCAGATGCACGGTGCCGGTCTCGTTCTTGCGCATGGCCTCGGCCGGATAGGCGGGCGCGGGGCGCGACAGCGGCACCGGTGTCCCGGCCGGCGCGCTCGCGCGCGTGGGGCGTTCGGCGGCGGTGGGTGTGTCGGCCGCCGCGGGCTGTGCGGCGGGTTCGACGGGACTGGGCGTGGGTGGTGGCGTCGGACGCGGGTTGCGCCGGGCTGCTTCCGCCGCTTCGGACAGGCCGCTGGCGCTGCCCCGGCCGTCGCTCATCGGTGCCGGCAGCGGCTCGAAGATCTGGCCGTCGGCGCTCTGCGCTTTGCTTTCGGGGCGATAGAAATCGCCGTTGTCGCGCAGGTCCAGCCAGAGCAGGAAGAACAGCAGGAGACCGATGCCGAAGCCGATCGCGATCACCCGCCAGACGCGGGGCGACAGGCCGAAGCGTGGGCCCGGAGATGGCGATGAGGCGTGGGCGGTCGACATGCGGGCTCTGCGGCACGGAGGAGAGGGCAGGCAAGGGCCCGATTGTGGCACAGCGCCCGGAGGCCGGTTCCGCGCCGCCCGGCGCGGGATTGGGGCGCAATTCAGGCGATAATCCCGTTTCCGTCACGCTTCGCGATCCCCCCATGCTCGATCCCGTCCTGCTGCGCAACCAACCTGCCGACCTCGCCGCCCGTCTCAAGGCGACCCGCGGCTACGACCTGAACGTCGCCGACCTGCTGCTGCTCGAAACCGAGCGCAAGCAGATCCAGGTGCGCACCCAGGAGCTGCAGAACCTGCGCAATACCAAGTCGAAGCAGATCGGCATGCTCAAGGCCAAGGGCGAGGACGTGTCGGCGGTGATGGCCGAGGTCGCCGGTTTCGGCGATGAACTGAAGGCCAGCGAAGCGCGGCTGGAGGTCATCAAACAATCGATCGAGGCCATCGCGTCGGGCATCCCGAACCTGCCGCACGACTCGGTGCCGGTCGGCGCCGACGAACACGACAACGTCGAACAGCACCGCTGGGGCACGCCGCGCGCGTTCGACTTCGCGGTCAAGGACCACGTCGAACTCGGCGCCCGCCACGGCTGGCTGGACGGCGAGACCGCCGCCAAGCTCAGCGGCGCGCGCTTCACCGTGCTGCGCGGCCAGTTGGCGCGCCTGCATCGCGCGCTGGCGCAATTCATGCTCGATCTGCACACCAACGAGCACGGTTACGAGGAAACCAATGTGCCGCTGCTAGTGAATGCGGATTCGATGCGTGGCACGGGGCAGTTGCCGAAATTCGAGGAAGATTTGTTTGCGACCGCAGTGGGCGAGGGCGAAGCCGCGAGCAAGCGTTATCTGATCCCCACCAGCGAAGTCCCGCTCACCAACATCGTCCGCGACGAGATCGTCGACGCCGAGCGCCTGCCGCTGCGGATGACCGCGCATTCGATGTGCTTCCGCGCCGAGGCCGGCAGCGCCGGGCGCGATACTCGCGGCATGATCCGCCAGCACCAGTTCGAGAAGGTCGAGCTGGTGTCGATCGCGAAGCCGGAGGAGAGCGACGCCGAGCACGAGCGCATGACCCGCGCCGCCGAAACCGTGCTCGAAAAGCTCGGCCTGCCGTATCGCAAGGTGCTGCTGTGCACCGGCGACATGGGCTTTTCGGCGCAGAAGACCTACGACCTCGAAGTCTGGCTGCCCTCGCAGAATACCTATCGCGAGATTTCCTCGTGCTCGAACTGCGGCGATTTCCAGGCGCGGCGGATGCAGGCGCGCTGGCGCAATCCGGCGACCGGCAAGCCGGAACTGGTGCACACCCTCAACGGCTCCGGGGTGGCCGTCGGCCGCGCGCTGATCGCGGTGATGGAGAACTACCAGAACGCCGACGGCAGCATCACCGTGCCGGAAGCGCTGCGCGGGTACATGGGCGGCGCCGAGAAGATCGCCTGACGGCGGCATCGAAAATTCACGTGATCCTCGCGCAAGCGAGGACCCGTGCATGATCGTGGATCGACCATGATCCGTCGCATCGCCCGGGCGCAGATCGCGAAAAAATCGCCCCGGTCGCACCAGTCCACATCGTGCTCGCCCACCAGTTGCAGAGACGCCTCCTGCACCAGACTGCTGGTGTCCAGCAGCGGCCCGCGCGGGCCGTCGCGCTGCAACTGACAGTGCGCCATGGTCCGCAGCTGGTCGTAGACCAGCGGCACCATGCGGTCGAAGGCGTCGCGATCTCCCTGGTGATGCCGCTGCAGGAGTTGGGTGATCTCGGCGGACATCCCGGGGCTCCGAGGCGGCTGCGATGAGGGGGAGGCGGGCGCCGTTCCTCTGCTGCTCCATTCGGGAACAGTACCCGACGACGGGCATTTGACGGCCGGTCCATTGCATGAGCGCGATAAACTTGGTTCAATTCGCGTCATTGTTCCGGATTTGGAAAGGCCGACGTGAACGATCTCAACGACCTGTACTACTTCGCGATGGTGGTCGAGCATTCCGGTTTCGCCGCCGCCGAACGTGCCCTGGGCATCCCCAAGTCCCGCCTGAGCCGTCGCATCAGCCAGCTCGAAACCGACCTCGGCGCACGCCTCCTGCAGCGATCGACCCGCCGCTTCGCGGTCACCGACGTGGGCCAGAGCGTCTACCGCCACGCCCAATCGATGCTGGCCGAAGCCAGCGCCGCGCGTGAAGTCGTCGACCGGCTCAGCGCCGAACCCCGCGGCCTCGTCCGCGTCAGCGTACCGGTCGGCATCGCCCAGGAACTCATCCCGAAACTGTTGCCGGATTTCCTCGCGCGCTATCCGCAGGTCCGCGTGCAACTGCACGTCAGCAACCGCCGCGTCGACGTCATCAACGAAGGCTTCGACGTGGCCATCCGCGTCCGCGCCAAGCTCGATGACGACGGCAGCCTGGTGATGCGCAGCTTCGGACAGATCCAGGAGTTGCTGGTCGCCAGCCCGAAATATCTGGACCGCGCCGGCCGTCCGCGCGACCCCGACGACCTCGCCGGCCACACCACGCTGAGCATGAGCGAGGACGAGGCCCGTCAACGCTGGGAACTGCAGGGCGAGGGCGGCGAGATCCGCCGCGTCGAACTCAAACCCCGCGTCGCCGGTTTCGACTTCCCGATGCTGATGGCGCTGGCCAAACAGGGCCTGGGCATCACCCTGCTGCCGGAAACCATCTGCGCCGACGCCGTCCGCAACCGCGAACTGGAAGTGGTCCTTCCCGCCTGGCGCCTGCCCATGGGCATCTGTCACGCCGTCTTCGCCTCCCGCCGTGGCCTGCTGCCGGCGGTGCGCATGTTCATCGACCACCTCGCCGAAGCCCTTCCTCCGCTGCTGGAGGCTTCCCGCCTCAACTGCCTCCACTGCCCGGGCGGCATGGCGCCGGAGAAGCCGGTTAAAATCGCCGAGACGGCGTGAGCCGCGACGACGCACAATTTTCGGAGAGATGGCCGAGCGGTTTAAGGCACCGGTCTTGAAAACCGGCGAAGGGTCAAACCTTCCGTGGGTTCGAATCCCACTCTCTCCGCCAGATATGCGAAGGCCTCCGCAAGGGGGCTTTCGCATATCTGGCGGAGGGGGTTGGTGGACGAATGCACCGGGTTCGACGCATCGGCAGGATTGCCGATGCGCACAGCACAGCTGCCCGCAGGGCGAGGGCCATGGAGGGGCCGAATACATTGTCGGCTTCAGCGCGCGATCGGCGAAATCGTCCCGATCATGTCTGCAGGCACCGCGAAGCCGTCGTCCATGCGCATGCGCGGGGTGTGGGCGGGGTCGAAGTCGAAGCGGAATTCGCGGGTCATCAGCGCGCAGTACAGCAGCAACTGTGCGTGGCCGACCGAGGCGCCGACGCAGGATCTCGGAGCGAAGCCGAACGGGACGTAGGCGCTCGGCGCGGTCTGGCGGCGCGAGGGCAGCCAGCGGTCCGGGTCGAAGGCTTCCGGGTTTTCCCAGAAGTCTTCCGAATGGTGCTGGATGTACGAACTCAGTTCGTAGGTCTGGCCCTTGAGGATGCGCACGCCGTCGAGCACGATGTCGCGCGAGGCGACCCGACGGGTGACGAAGGGCGTGGTCCACAGGCGCATCGCTTCCTTGATGAAGCGCATCGTGCAGGGCAGTTTGCGTACCGGGAGGCCGTACAGCTCGCCCTCGGTGAGCGCCGTGGTTTCATCGCGGATGCGGGCATGCCAGTCGGGGTATTTCGAGAACGCGTAGAGCAGGCAGGCGGCCATCATGCCGGGAACGCCTGAGATCGCGATCAGCTGCACGGTCACCAGATAGGTGACGCGATCCACGCCGATCCGGTCGGCGAGGGTGAGCAGCGACTGCGCGTAGTCGACGTGCCTGTCACCGCTGCGCTGGCGCCGCTTCAGTTCTCGGGTGATGACACGGCTGGAGGCGCGCAGGGTGCGGAAATCCGAGATGCGCTGGCGGAAGGTGATGCGCTGGGTCTGCTGCACGCGAAAGCGCAGTTCCTGCTCGGCGACGAGCGCGCGGCGGCCGTCATCGTCGACGTTGTCGATCACCATCGGAATGAGGGTGCGCGACATCATCATCCACACGGTCCTGGTCAGGTCGCCGCTGCGACCGGCGTGCGCATGCAGGTCGGCGCGCATGCGTTCGTACAACGCCTGCATATGCTCGGGGGTCGAGAGATGCGCGCTCTGTTCCGCGATCAGCGAGCGTACCTCGCGCCATTCCACGGGCTTGGCGTTGCGGCGGAGCTTCAGCAGGTCGACCAGGGATTCCGCGATCTTGAGGTCGCGCGCATTCTCCCTGTCCACCTTCAGGGCGAGTACGGGGTCGAAGACGCCGATCACGCCGTCATCGAGCTTCACGACGGGCCCTTCGCGCCGTGCGCGTTCGAGCAGCCGGGCAGCGGGATTGAATTCGATGGTGTCGGGGTTGGCGGCCATGGCCATCTCCTCAGGTCGTGGCGGGAAGGTGGCCGTCGACCGGCCACCTTCCCTTCGGGCGATATCGATCGGTTCCGGACTCAGAACTCGACCCAGTACGGCCACACGCGCCACAGGCTGCTCTTCTCGTTCGGGTGGATGTTCAGGGTGACGCGGGCGGCGCGAAGAAGACGGGCCATGGTGATTTCTCCATTGGGTGAATTGAAAAAACGTTGTCGTGGTGATGCGTCGATGTCGCTGCAGCGTTGACGCCAGAATGTGGTAGCACGCGATATTCCCCGGGGTCAACGCGATCCAGTCAGCTTTCGTTGCAGTATCTGTCTGCGAGAAAAACGCTTGTTTTCAAGATGATCCTGTTGCGATTTCTTTTTTCGCTTCCGTCTTTTTCTGGAGGATCTGAATTCCTTCGATGACGTGATCCTGTTGATCTTCGCGATCCGCTCTGGCGATTGCTTTCATCTCGACGTCCGGATCGGGATGCGGTCGGATGCGATCGTCGTTAACCGTGATCCTGTTCTTCGCGGCAATCCGCTTCCTGAGCCGGCGCTGGTATCGATCTTTTCAAAAAGACAGTCACCGGCGCTCCAGCGCGGAAAGGGTTGCGGGCGTTGCCCGCAACGCAAGATCCACCGCGATCGAGAGCGCGAACGTCGACCCGTCGCGACCGATGGATCATCGTGCGATGCCACCGACGTGGGAGAGCAAAAGCAGATCCCTCACCTGCGGTTCTGGAGGACAGACCTCACGACCGAATCCCCATCGCCCCCACGACCCACCTCCGTCCGAATGCGCCAGAACGCGCCCATCGCCCCAACCGGCTAAAATGGCGGATGGCCTCGACCCTCTCCGCCGCGCACCGCGCACCGCCGACCCTCATCCGCAACGCCCACCTCTTCGCCCCCGAAGACATGGGGCTGCGCCAATTGCTGATCGGCGGCGGGAAAATCCTCTGGATCGGCGAAACCATCGAGACCGCGCCCACCATTCCCGGCCTCGACACCATCGATCTCGGCGGCAAACGCCTGATCCCCGGCCTCATCGACGGCCACGCCCACGTCACCGGTGGCGGCGGTGAGGGCGGATTCGCGACCCGGGTGCCGCCGGTACCGCTGTCGAGGTTCACCACGGCCGGGGTCACCACCGTGGTCGGGGTGCTGGGCACCGACGATCTGGCCCGCAGCCCGGGCGAACTGCTGGCCTCGGTCCACGCGCTGCGCGAGCAGGGGCTGGGGGCGTTCGCCTGGTGCGGGGGTTATCACCTGCCGCCGGTCACGCTGACCGGCAGCCCCCGCGGCGACATCGTGTATCTCGATCCGGTGATCGGTGTGGGTGAGCTGGCGATCAGCGACCACCGCTCCAGTCAGCCGACCTTCGACGAAGTGCTGCGGATCGCATCGGAATGCCACGTCGCCGGGCTGATGACCGGCAAGGCGGGCGTGCTGCATCTGCATCTGGGCGATGGTGCGCGCGGGCTGGCGCTGGTCCGCCGCGCCCTGGACGAGACCGAGTTGCCGCCCCGGGTCTTTCATCCGACCCACGTCAACCGGCGCAAGGCGCTGTTCGAGGAAGCGCTGGAACTGGCGCGACGCGGTTGCACCATCGATGTCACCGCCTTTCCGGTCGAGGATGGCGAAGATGCGTGGTCCGCCGCCGAGGCCTGGGAGCGCTACCATGCCGCCGGTGCGCCGCCGGCGCGGATCACCATCAGTTCCGATGCCGGCGGCTGTCTGCCGACCTTCGATCATGACGGCCGGCTGTGCCGGATGGACGTGGGGCGTTCGCAGGCGCTGATCGAGACACTCCAGGCGCTGCTCGCGCGCGGCCATGCGCTGGACGCCGTGCTGCCCGCCTTCACCCGCAACGTCGCGCATGCGCTGCGCCTGCCGGGCAAGGGCGAGATCATGATCGGCGCCGATGCCGATCTCGTCGCGCTGGACGCACGCGACGCCGTGGCCGATGTCATGGCGCAGGGCGTATGGCATCTGCGCGATGGCCATGTGCTGCGGTGCGGGCCGTTCGAAGATCCGGCCAGACATGTGCACGATTGACGCTTTCCCTTTCAGCAACGAATCCAGGATGTCCGATGTGCCCCAGTAAAGTCCCCGACGGTGAAGAACGCGGTTGGATCATCCCGATCGGCGGTGCCGAGGAAAAAGAGAACGATCGCGCGATCCTCGCCCGGTTCGTCGAGCTGTGCGGCGGCGGCGACGCCGACATCGTGGTCATCCCGACCGCGAGCAAGCTGCGCGGCACCGGCCCGCGCTACGTGGAAATCTTCGGCGATCTCGGCGTCGGCCGGGTCGAGGTCATGGATTTCGACACCCGTCGCGATGCCGACGAGCCCAGCCGCGTCGAGCGCATCGAGCAGGCCACCGGCGTGTTCTTCACCGGCGGCAATCAGTTGCGGCTGAGCACGCTCATCGGCGGGACCGCGGTGGCCAAGGCGATCCGCGTCTGCAACGCGCGCGGCACCCATGTCGCCGGGACCAGCGCCGGTGCCGCGTTCCTCAGCGAGCACATGATCGCGTTCGGCGAGGAAGGCCCGACGCCGATCGCCGGGATGGTCCGGCTCGCGCCGGGGCTGGGTCTGACCAACCGCTTCGTGATCGATCAGCATTTCCGCCAGCGCGATCGCCTCGGCCGGCTCACCGCGGCGCTGGCCTTCAATCCGTTCGCGATCGGCATCGGCCTGGACGAGGACACCGCGGCCCTGATCGGTCCGGACAACACGGTCGAAGTGCTGGGTAGCGGCGGCGTCACCGTGGTCGACGCGGCGGGACTGGAATTCTCGTCGATGGCGCAGGTGGACGAGGGCGAGCCGGTGTGTCTGCTCGGCCTGCGCTTCCACATCCTCGTCGCCGGTGCTACGTTCAACCTGCACACGCGCCAGGCGTCGGCCGGCGCGCTGTCGCGGCCCAAGGAATAACCCATCAGGAGACAGTCCGGATCATGCGCATCCTCGATCGTTCGGTATACGTCGGCCCCTCGCTGTATGCGCATTTCCCGGTGATCCGGCTGGAGCTGGACCTGGGCCCGCTGGAAGACTGGCCCACCGCGAAACTCGGCGAAGCCTTCGTCGACGCCCTGGTCGAGGCGGTGCCGGGACTCGCCGAGCACGGTTGCTCCTATCGCACCCCCGGCGGTCTGATCCGGCGGATGAAGGAAGGCGAGGGCACCTGGCTGGGGCATGTGCTGGAGCATGTCGCGATCGAGCTTCAGAACATGGCCGGCGAAGACGTGACCTTCGGCAAGACGCGCAGCGTCGACGGGCGTCCCGGTGTGTACACCGTGGTCTACGAGTACGCGCAGCGCGAGGAAGGCATCGAGGCCGGTGAGCTGGCGCGGCGTCTGCTGTGTTCGCTGCTGCCGGCGCCGGTGCGCGCATTGCTCGACGGCGATACGGTGCCGGGCGACTGGGACTGGCCCGAAGCCCGCGATGCCTTCATCCGCTACGCCCAGCGCCGCGCGCTGGGGCCGTCGACATCCTCGCTGGTGAAGGCCGCCGAATCGCGCGGCATTCCGTGGCTGCGGCTCAACGAACAATCGCTGGTGCAGCTGGGCCACGGCAAGTACCAGCAGCGCATCCAGGCCACGGTCACCGGGCGCACGCCGCACATCGCGGTGGAACTGGCCAGCGACAAGGAAGAAACGAACAAGATCCTCGCTTCGCTGGGTCTGCCG
>JAYRTK010000123.1:0-9622 GCA_041919595.1 Lysobacteraceae bacterium | reverse complement strand
TGCCGACGTTCTCGGTGCTGTACTGGAGCATGTGCTGGCCACCGATCGTGTTCAGCGTGACCAGCACCGCCGGCTGGCCGGTGCGCTGATCGATGGTGCTGGACGCGTTGACCATGTTCTCGCCGGCCACGATCAACCGCTTGTTGAGCAGCACCGGGATGGGCTTGCCGTCCGGCCCGAGGTTGCGGGTGTCGTACAGGCGGGCGCCCGGGGGCACGTTGCCGGTTTCGCGAGCGTCGACCGGATTGCCTTCGTAGACGCCGCGGTATTCGAGAGTGGCGGTGGCGCCGAGAATGCGCTTGGCCTCGGCGGTGTCCTGCACGCCGGGCAGCTGCACGACCACGCGATCGGCGCCCTGACGCTGGATGATCGGTTCGGCGACGCCCAGCGCGTTGATGCGGTTGCGCAGCGTGCTGAGGTTCTGTTCGATGGCGTTGAGCGTCATCTGCCGGACCATCTCTTCGGCGACGTCGACCCGGACGGTGTTGCCGACCCGCTCGTAACGGAAGGCATTGGCCATCGCCAGCGCACCGCTGTCCGCGGCGCGATTGGAGAGTGTGGTCTGCACCAGGCTCTGCGCCTTTTCCGCGTCCTCGGCCCGGTTGAGCGTGACCAGCATGGTCCGCTCGCCGTTGCGCTCGACCGACTCGTAACCGATGCCGTCATCGCGGAGCGCGGCGCGCAGTTCCGAGAGGTAGGCCTCGAAGCGCTTGTCGACCGCGGACTTCTTGTCCACCTCCATCAGGAAGTGCACGCCGCCCTGCAGATCGAGGCCCAGCGGCATCGGCTTGGCGCCGATCGCCTGCAGCCAGGACGGCACGTTCGAGGCGAGGTTCATCGCGACGACGTAGTTGCCGCCACCGAGAGTGGCGCGCAGCGTGTCGGAGGCCTTGCCCTGGGCATCGGCATCGGCGGTGCGGATGAGCAGATTCTCGCCCTGCTTCTCGATCGACTTCGGCTTGATGCCGGCATCGCCGAGCGCCTTGGCGACCCGCTGCTTCAGCGCGTCGTCGACCTGGGCGCCGCGGTTGGCGGAGATCTGCACGGAGGGATCCTGCGGGAACACGTTGGGCAGCGCGTACAACGCGCTGATCAACACCACGATCAGGATGACGGCGTATTTCCAGCGGGAATATTCAAGCATGACGAGCACCGCGTCCGATCGTTCGACCGGCCGCATTCGAGGGTGGATCGGAAGGTCAGACGCGGGACATCACAGCGATTTCAGCGTGCCTTTGGGCAGCACGTGGCCGATGGCGCCTTTCTGCACGCGGAGCACGACGTTGTCGGACACCTCGACGCCGACGAAATTGTCGCCGATGTCGCGGATGACGCCGGCGATGCCGCCGTTGGTGATCACCTCGTCGCCCTTGGACAGTTTCTCGACCATCGCGCGGTGTTCCTTGGCGCGCTTCATCTGCGGGCGGACCATGATGAAGTACATCACCACCAGCAGCAGGATCGGGAACAGCAGGGTCGACATCAGGCTGCCGGTGCCAGGCGCCGCGGGTGCGGCCTGGGCGTAAGCGGGGGAAATCAGCAGATCGAGCAGGTTCATCGCGGGTCCGTGTCGCCAAAATAGCGGGGGATTATGCCATGCGGGCCGGCCGTCCGGCTTTCAACCCGGCCGCCGCCCCTCCGGGGCGTCCACGCCCCCTCTCCAGGACCGCCGCTGCTGCAGAAAGTTCAATTGGATGAGGGACTTGCGCCGGCACGGGCGGCATGGAACGCCTCGCGGAAGGCCGCGAAGCGACCGGCCTCGATCGCCGCCCGGATATCCGCCATGAGCTTCTGGTAGTACCAGAGGTTGTGCAGGGTGCCCAGCATCGGCGCCAGCATTTCGTTGCAGCGGTCGAGGTGACGGAGGTAGGACCGGCTGAAGCCCTGGCTGCAGGCGTAGCAGCCGCAGCCCTCCTCGATCGGCCGCAGATCGCGCTCGTATTTCGCGTTGCGGATGCGCACGGTGCCGAAACTCGTGAAGTAATGACCATTGCGCGCGTTGCGGGTCGGCATCACGCAATCGAACATGTCGATGCCGCGGGCCACGGCCTCGACGATGTCCTCCGGCCGGCCCACGCCCATCAGATAGCGCGGACGGTCGACCGGCAACTGCGGGCAGGTGTGCTCCAGCATGAGATTGCGTTCGTGCTCGGGCTCGCCCACGGCCAAGCCGCCGACCGCGTAGCCGTCGAAGCCGATCTGCTTGAGGCCCTCGGCCGAGCGGGTACGGAGGTCGTGATGCACCCCGCCCTGCACGATTCCGAACAGCGCCGCGTCGTTGCCCTCGTGCGCGCGGCGGGAGCGTTCCGCCCAGCGCAGCGACAGTTCCATCGACTTGCGCGCCACGTCCTCGGTCGCCGGATAAGGCGTGCATTCGTCGAAGATCATGACGATGTCGGAGTACAGCACCTTCTGGATGCGCATGCTTTCCTCGGGGCCGAGGAAGACCTTGCGGCCGTCGGTGGGCGCGGCGAAGGTGACGCCGGCTTCGGTGATCTTGCGCTTGTGCGCCAGCGAGAACACCTGGAAACCGCCGGAATCGGTGAGGATCGGCCCGTTCCAGCGCGCGAAACCGTGCAGGCCTCCGTGGTCGGCGATCACGTCCAGGCCCGGGCGCAGATAGAGATGGAAGGTGTTGCCCAGGATGATCTCGGCGCCGAGCGCGCGGATCTGTTCGGGCAGCACGCCCTTCACCGAGCCGTAGGTGCCCACCGGCATGAATGCCGGCGTTTCCACGGTTCCGCGCGGGAAGGTCAGACGGCCGCGGCGGGCGACGCCGTCGGTGCCGGAAAGCTGGAAGGACAATCGGCTCACGCGTCGCCGGCTCCGGAAATCGTTGAATGCGGGGCGGGTTGCGGCCACAGCAGCATCGCGTCGCCGTAGCTGAAGAAGCGGTAGCGTTCGCGCACCGCATGGGCATAGGCCGCGAGGATGCGTTCGCGTCCGGCAAAGGCCGACACCAGCATCAGCAGCGTGCTTTCCGGCAGATGGAAATTGGTGACCATCGCGTCGACGCTGTGGATGCGATACCCCGGGAAGATGAAGATGCGGGTCTCGCCCGCGAACGGCTGCAACTCGTGCGAGCCGTCGTCCAGCCGCCGCATCGCGCTTTCCAGCGCGCGCACCACGGTGGTGCCGACCGCGATCACCCGCCCGCCGCGTTCGCGCGTGCGCCGTACCTGGGCGACCAGTTCGGCGCCGACGTTCAGCCATTCGCTGTGCATGCGGTGCTCGCGCACATCGTCCGCGCGCATCGGCTGGAAAGTGCCGGCACCGACGTGCAGGGTGACATGGCCGAAATCCACGCCGCGGGCGCGCAGCGCTGCGAGCAGGGCATCGTCGAAATGCAGACCGGCGGTGGGCGCGGCGACCGCGCCGACTTCCTTCGCGAACACGGTCTGGTAGCGCTCGGCGTCGTCGGCGCCGGGTTCTCGCTGGATGTAGGGCGGCAGCGGCAGGCGTCCCGCGTGCAGCAGCCACGATTCCAGTCCTTCGCCGAGGTGGAAACGCAGGTGGTAGAACTCGCCGTCGCGCCCGAGCACCTCGGCCTCGCCGCCGGCATCGAGGGCGATGCGGCTGCCGGCCTTCGGCGACTTGCTGGCCCCGATCTGCGCCCGCGCCTCGCTGTCCGGCAGCAGCCGTTCGATCAGGATCTCGACCCGGCCGCCGGTCGCCTTCTGGCCGAACAGCCGCGCCGGGATCACCCGGGTGTCGTTGAAGATCAGCAGATCGCCCGGCGCCAGCAGCGCAGGCAGGTCGCGGATCGCGCGGTCCGCGAACGCCTCCGGCCCCGGCGGCACCACCAGCAGACGGCTGGCGGAGCGCTCGGACAGCGGCGCCTGCGCGATCAGCGCTTCGGGCAGGTCGTAGTGGAAATCGGACTTCTTCATCGCGGGAACCGGCGTGGGGCGGGCATTGTAGCCGTCCCGGGCGGACCGCCCGCCCGGCCAGGCCGTTGAAACGGCCCGTCGACGGACAACGCTCCGTCAGCGCTCGAACTTGGTCGACAGCACGATCGACGACGTGGTGCGCTCCACGCCCTCGATCGCGCCGATGCGATCGGTCAGGACGTCCCACTCGCCCACGCCGGGCACGGCCCCGATCGCGATGAGGTCGTAGACCCCGCTGACCGAATGCAGCGAGCGCAGTTCCGGCATCGCCCGCAGCGCGGCCACCACCGCGGTCATCTGCTTGGGTTGCACCGCGATCATGATGTGGGCACGGACTTGGCCGCGCTCGTATTCGTCGTTGACGCGGACGGTGTAGCCGCTGATCACCCCTTCGCGTTCCAGCCGCTCGATCCGGCTCTGCACGGTGGTCCGCGACAGGCCCAGCCGGCGGGCGATCTGCGCGGTGGAGGCCCGGGCATTCTCACGAAGCAGCGAGAGCAACTGCTGGTCGGTGGCGTTGAGTTTCATTTGGCGGACCCGCATTCGTCGATTCGACGAAATATCGATGAAAAATGCACAAATCACAACTGTCAAACGACATGTTTTTCGCGATAATGGCAAGTTCGCCGTTTTCACCGGAGGTCCGCCATGGCCCTGCTCGACACCCTCGCCCCGCTCCGCGCCCATGCCGGCACCCGCCGCACCTTCGGTCTGGACGACGCCACGATCGTGGCATTCGCGGCCACCCACCCCGACCTGGTCGAGGCCATCGAAGCCGCCGGCGCCGAGTACGCGCGCGTCCGCGACGAATTCGCGGAGCTGCTGGACCTCGACGAGAACGAACAACTGCTGACCGTGCAGCAGGGCTTCGTCAATTTCTATTCCAACGACACCGTCAACCCGTACGTCGCGCTCGCCGCGCGCGGCCCGTGGATCGTCACCCTCAAGGGCGCGGTGCTGCACGATTCCGGCGGCTACGGCATGCTCGGCTTCGGTCATGCGCCGAAGGCGGTGATCGAAGCGATGGCCCGCCCGCAGGCGATGGCGAACATCATGACGCCCAGCCTGTCGCATCTGCGCTTCGATCGCGCGATCCGCAGGGAAATCGGCCACACCCGCGGCGCCTGCCCCTACGACCGCTTCCTGTGCCTGAATTCGGGTTCGGAATCGGTTTCGCTGGCCTGCCGCATCGTCGACGTCAACGCCAAGCTGATGACCGACCCGGGCGCGCAGCATGCCGGGCGCACCATCAAGCGCGTGGTGATCAAGGGCAGCTTCCACGGGCGCACCGAACGCCCGGCGCTGTACTCCGACTCCACCCGCAGGAACTACCAGCAGCATCTGGCCAGCTTCCGCGGCGAGGACAGCGTGATCGCGGTCGAAGCCTACGACGCCGACGCGCTGCGCCAGGTCTTCGCCGATGCCGACGCCAACGGCTGGTTCATCGAAGCGATGTTCCTGGAGCCGGTGATGGGCGAAGGCGACCCCGGTCGCTCGGTGCCGCGCGCGTTCTACGATGTCGCCCGCGCGCTGACGAAGGCGCATGGCGCCATGCTGCTGATCGATTCGATCCAGGCCGGCCTGCGCGCCAACGGCGTGTTGTCGATCGTCGACTACCCCGGCTTCGAGGGGATCGACCCGCCGGACATGGAAACCTACTCGAAGGCGCTCAACGCCGCGCAGTACCCGATGTCGGTGCTGGCGGTGAACGCGCGCGCCGCCGGCCTCTACCGCAAGGGCACCTACGGCAACACGATGACCGCGAATCCGCGCGCGCTGGACGTGGCCAGCACGGTGCTCTCGCTGCTGACCCCGGAACTGCGCGCCAACATCCGCGAACGCGGTCGCCAGGCGGTGGCCAGGCTCGAAGCGCTGAAGGCCGAACTGCCGGGCCTGATCACCAAGGTCCAGGGCACCGGGCTGCTGTTCTCCTGCGAGCTGTCGGACGCGTTCAAGGGCTACGGCGCCGGTTCCACCGAGGAATGGATGCGCGAGCACGGCATCGGCGTGATCCACGGCGGCGAGAATTCGCTGCGCTTCACCCCGCACTTCGCGATGCGCGAGGATGAACTCGATCTGCTGATCGGCATGGTCAGGCGCGCATTGCTGGAAGGCCCGCGGGTGACCCGCGCCGCGGCGGCGTGATGCCCAACGCGATGATCAGGACGAAGCAAGCCGGGCATGCCCGGCTTGCTTTTTCTTCGTTGCGGCGATGAATCCACGGTGGGTACTGCTGCCCGGTCTGGACGGCACGACGCGCCTGCTCGCGCCGTTCCTGGATGCGGCGCGCGCCGCCGGTTTCGCCGCCGATGCGGTGGCCTACCCGCCCGATCGCACGCTGAGCTATGCGGATCTCGAAGCCTTCGCGCGCGAGCGCCTCCCGCGCGACACGCCATTCGTGCTGTTCGGCGAATCGTTCTCCGGTCCGGTCGCGATCGCCATCGCCGCCGATCCACCGCCGAACCTGCGTGCGCTGGTGCTGTCGACCACGTTCGCGCGTGCGCCGGTGCCTGCGCTGTCGCCATTCGCGTCCTTGGCGCGCTTCGCCCCGGTCCGGGCGCTGCCGATGGCGGCGCTGTCCCTCGCGCTGCTCGGCCGATGGAGCACGCCGGCGCTTCGCCGCGACCTGCGCGCGGCGCTCGACACGGTCGCGCCGGCGGTACTGCGCGCTCGTGCCGCGGCGGCGTTGCGGATCGACGTCTCGGCCCGATTGCCACGGATCGCGGTGCCGACCCTGATCCTGCGCGCGAACCGGGATCGGCTGCTGCACGGCGGCGCGACACGGCGGCTGGTGGACGGTATCGCGGGGGCTCGCGAACTCACGGTCGACGGCCCGCATCTGCTGCTGCAGACCCGCGGCGCGTACTGTGCCGGCGTGGTTGCCGACTTCATGGCCGCGACCGCTCCGGGCATGGACATCCATCCCGCATAGTGGGCGCTCCGGCGCGGTACCCGACGCACGCGCCGACTCGCCTGTCGACTCGCGCCCCGAAGTCCCGATGCGGCGTCGACGCCAGCGCACTGCGCTCGTGGATCACGCGACGAGCAGTGCCTGCAGCGCGGCCTCGTCGCCATTGAAACGATCCAGATCGACCGCGCCGTCCACACCGTCGACGCGTCCATCCTGGCTGTATTGCCAGAAGGTCCACGTCTTCCAGCCACCGGGCAGTCGCGGCGCGGGAGCGGTGGTGTATTCGGCCAGCCACAGCGGGTAATCGCCGAACCCCTGCAACTGTGCGGCCGCGAAGCTCAGCCCGGAGTACAGGATCGGTTTCACCCGATAGCGTCCTTCGATCAAATCGAGAAAGGCACGCAACTCCGTCGCCAGTCCCGGCAGGCTGTTCTGCGCCAGGACTTCGATGTCGACCACCGGCGGCAGATCGCCCGGCTTCAGATCGAGATGCCGCGACAGATTGTCGAACTGCGACTGCGCGTCGTGATCGGTGGCGTAGAAGTGATAGCTGCCGGCGTACAGCCCCGCGGCGCGCGCGCCGCCGATGTTGCGCGCGTAGTCCGGATCGACCCCGGTCGCGCCCTGACCGACCTTGACGAACACATACCGGTTGCCGGCGGCCCGGAGCTTGGCGAAATCCACGGTTCCCTGCCATTTCGACAGATCCACGCCGATGATGGCGGACGATGCGATGCTGTTCATGCGGCGATCCTTCCCCTGCGATGACGGTAGCCGCACTGTAGCCCGTGACGACGGCTTGCGCGCGGGCGTGCGATGCCCTGTACTGGCGTCACCGTCCACCGCCCCGATCGCCCATGAAGCTCGTCGAAGTCCGCCACCCGCTGGTCCGCCACAAGCTCGGTCTGCTGCGCGATGCCTCGACGGGGCCCGCGCTGTTCCGCCAGGTCGTCGGCGAGATCGCGACCCTGCTCGCCTATGAAGCCACCGCGGATCTCGCGCTGGGCGACGTGACGATCGACACCTGGGCCGGGCCGTTGACGGCGGGCCGCTGCGATCAATCCCGGATCACGCTGGTGCCGATCCTGCGCGCGGGGCTCGGCTTCCTGCCCGGCGTGCAGACGCTGCTGCCGAACGCGCCGGTCAGCGTGATCGGCCTGCGCCGCGATGAAGAGACCTTGCAGCCGCAGGCCTACTACGAGCGTTTCGTGAAGGACATCGCCGGACGCACGGCGCTGCTGATCGATCCGATGCTGGCCACCGGCGGCAGCGCGATCGCCGCCATCGACGCGCTGAAGGCCGCAGGCGTCGCTCGGGTGAAGGCGATCTTCCTGGTTTCGGCCCCCGAAGGCCTGCGCGCGCTGGAGGCGAAGCATCCGGACACCGACGTCTGGACCGCGGCCATCGACGAGCGCCTCAACGACCACGGCTACATCCTGCCCGGCCTGGGCGATGCCGGCGACCGGATCTTCGGCACCCCGGCCTGAAGGCCGCGTTCACGGCGATTGCGGACCGCGACACTGCGCGGATCCACGGCAGGCGAGGACCGGACTCAGGCCGCCAGTGGCCGCGCCTGCAGCAAGGCGACTTCATGCGCGGTACCGAACCGCCCCCTGTCGTCGCGCACCACCTGCGCCAGCGCGCACGCCGGGTCGTGGGTGAAGAACAGATGCACGTTGCGCGCCAGCGCGTCTTCGAGCAGTTCGCGCTTTTCGTCGATCAGCAGTTCGGGGTTGCGGTCGTAGCCCATGGTGATCGGCACATGCACCCACGGCCGCCCGGGGATCAGGTCCGCGCAGAACAGCACGCCACCATGCGCTTCTCCCTGCACCCGTTCCGGCCCGAGGATCTCCGACAGCATCAGCCCCGGTGTGTGGCCGTCGCTGTAATGGAAACGCACCGACTCGCCGAGCGCGCGCGCATGCGCGCCGTCGACGATCTCCAGTCGACCGCTGGCTTCGAGCAGCCCGGGCAGTTCGGGAATGAAGCTGGCGCGATCGCGCACATGCGGCCTCCTCGCACGCTCCCAGCACCCGGCGCTGACCACGTAGGTCGCGTTCGGAAACAACAACGCGGGCGGATGACCTTCGCGCCAGGGCGCGAGCAGGCCACCGGCGTGGTCGAAATGCAGATGCGAGAGCACGACCACGTCGATGTCTTCGTGACCGAAACCGGCGTCGCGCAGCGCGTCGAGCAATACGTGCCGGTCCTCGACCACGCCGTAGCGTTCACGCAGTTTCGGCTCGAAGAAGGCGCCGATGCCGGTCTCGAACAGCACCGTCCTGCCGTTCAACGGACTGGCGAGCAGCGCGCGGCAGGCCAGCGCGATGCGGTTCTGCGCGTCGGGCGGCGACCATGTCTCCCAGACCGCGCGCGGCGCGTTGCCGAACATCGCGCCGCCGTCGAGTTTCTGCGAATTGCCGAGGATGGACCAGAGTTTCATGGCGGCGGCCTCACGACAGCGGAACGGGGCGATCGAGCACGAAGACATGCTCGGTGCAGGCTTCACCTTTGTACTCCGCCGCGGCCGTATCGGCCAGCCGCATGCCGAGTCGTTCGAGCATGCGCAGACAGGCGGTGTTGCGTGCGTCGCTCGCGGCCATCACCCGCTGCACGGGGGTGTGCGCGAAGAGCAGCGTGATCAGCGCGCGCGCCGCTTCCGTGGCGAGCCCCCCGCCCTGCGCGTCGGGATGCAGCGAGACGCCGAATTCGGCCCAGCGCGCATCCGGGGACAGGAACAGGCCGAGATCGCCGATCAGGCGATCGTCGTCCACGGCGATGCCCAGCTGTGCCCATTCGCCCGGTTCGAGGCCGGCGTTGC
>JAYRTK010000122.1:0-9650 GCA_041919595.1 Lysobacteraceae bacterium | reverse complement strand
TGCAGATGCTGCACGACGAGAAGAAGGCCGGTCTCGATGGCCTCAACGACGAGCTCGAAACGCGCAAGCAGGCCGTGGTCGGCGTGCAGGACCGGGTGCGCAACGCCCAGGCCGAACTGGCCGACGTGCGCAAGCAGGTACAGACCTCGCGCGGCCGGTTGTCCTCGCTGGAAACCCTGCAGCACGCCGCGCTGGGCCAGGAGCAGGGTGCCGCCGTGGCCTGGCTGAAGGCGCGCGGGCTGGATTCGGCGCAGCGCGTCGGCGAAGTCCTGCGCGTGGAATCGGGCTGGGAATTTGCGGTCGAAAGCGCGCTGGGGCAACTGATCGAAGGCGTGCTGATCGACGCGCCGGAGACGCTGGTGGAAGCGCTGGCGGATCTCGGTGAGGGTCGCCTGGCGCTGGTGTCCTCGGACGCCGGTGACGCCGGATTCGCTTCGACGTCGCTCGCCGCGAAGGTGCAGGGCCCGCTGGCGATCCGTCGGCTGCTGGGCAAGCTGCATGCGGCCGAAACCCTCGCCGATGCGCGTGCACTGCAGGCCGGGCTGGGCGAGGGCGAGTCGGTCATCACCCGCAGCGGCGAGCGCCTGGGCGAAGGCTGGGTGCGTGTCAGCCGCTCCGGTGCCGCCAAGCAGGGTGCGTTGCTGCGCGAACGGGAGATCCAGGAACTGCGCGCGCAGATCGACACGCTGCAACAGCGCGAAGCCGAGCTCGACCGAGTCATCGCCGGTCTGCGCGACCAGATGCTGGTCGCCGAGCAGCAGCGCGAAGATGCGCAGCGTTCGCTCTACCTCGCGCATCGCAACGTCTCCGAACTGGCCGGCCAGTTGCAGGGCCAGAAGGGCAAACTCGAATCGGCCCGCAGCCGGATCGAGAAGATCGACGCCGATCTCGGGCAGTTGATCGAAGCCCTCGACACCAGCGCGCTGCAGGCGCGCGAAGCGCGTTCGCGCCTCGAGGAGGCGGTCACGCGGATGGGCGAGCTCGAAAGCATCCGCCAGACGCTGGAGGCCGAGCGCCGCAGTCTGGCCGAGGCCCGCGACGCCGCGCGCCAGGCCGCGCGCGAATCGCGCGATGCCGCGCACGCGCTGGCCCTGAATCTCGAATCGCAGCGCGCGCAGGTGGTGGCGCTGACGCAGGCGCTGGAACGCATGGGCGGCCAGCGCGGACAGCTCGATGCGCGGCTTGGCGAACTGGCTTCGCAGCTCTCCGAAGGCGATGCTCCGGTGCTCGCGCTCGAACAGCAGCGACAGACCGCGCTGGAGCAGCGCGTGCTTGCCGAGAAACATCTGGCCGCCGCCCGCGCGGCGCTCGAAGGTATCGACAACGAACTACGCGGCTACGAACAGACCCGTCACCAGCGCGACGAACAGTCGGTCGCCCAGCGCGAGGCGATCTCGCAGCGTCGGCTCGACCAGCAGGCGCTGTCGCTGAAGGCCGGGCAGTTGGCCGAAGCGGTGGTCGCGGGCGGTTTCGTCGTCGAAGACGTGCTCAACACGCTCGCCGAAGACGCCGATCCGCGGGCCTGGGAGAAGATCGTCACCGATTTCGACGCCCGCCTGCGCCGTCTGGAGCCGGTGAACCTCGCCGCGATCCAGGAGCACGCCGAGGCCGCGCAGCGCAAGGAATACCTCGACGCGCAGGACACCGACCTCACCACCGCGCTGGAAACGCTGGAAGAAGCGATCCGCAAGATCGACCGCGAGACCCGCGGCCGCTTCAAGGACACCTTCGACCGCGTCAATGCCGGCGTGCAGGAACTGTATCCGCGGCTGTTCGGCGGCGGCCACGCCTATCTCGAACTCACCGGCGAGGATCTGCTCGATACCGGCGTCGCGATCATGGCGCGCCCACCGGGCAAGCGCGTGTCGAACATCTCGCTGCTGTCCGGTGGCGAAAAGGCGATGACCGCGGTCGCGCTGGTGTTCGCGATCTTCCGCCTGAATCCGGCGCCGTTCTGCCTGCTCGACGAGGTGGACGCGCCGCTGGACGAAGCCAACGTCGGTCGTTTCACCGCGATGGTCAGCGAAATGAGCGAGCAGGTACAGTTCCTGTTCGTCACCCACAACAAGGCCACCATGGAGGCCGCCCACCAGCTCAGCGGCGTGACCATGCGCGAGCCGGGCGTCAGTCGCCTGGTGTCGGTCGATCTGGCCGAGGCCGCGCGCCTCGCCGGCGCGGCCTGAACCCGTCCCGAGAGGTCAACGCATGTCGGACATCTGGTTGTTGCGCATCGGAATCGTCGTCGCCGGTCTGCTGCTGATGGCGGCGATCTACTTCTTCGGCCGGCCCCGCCGGCCGGATCAGGGTCGCAAGGTTCGCAGCGACGGCGGCGAGCGCAGTGCGCCGCGTTCGGAACCGAAGCTGTCGCAGGACGTGCAGGGCGGCGTTGGCGATCGTGGCCCGCATGAAGGCGTCGCCTTCGTCGAGGACGACGCCGAGCCCCGCACGCCGCCGCCGTCCGGGCCCGAAGTCGGCAAGCGCGACCGCGAGGAATTCGACAAGATCGTCACCCTGTATGTCGCGGCACGCGCCGGTCAGGTGCTGCGCGGCCCGGACATCGTGGTCGCGGCGGAAAAGGCCGGTCTCAGCTACGGCTACATGAGCATCTTCCACCGACTGGCCGATGGCCGGCCGGAAGGCGGCCCGATCTTCAGCGTCGCCAACATCAAGAAGCCCGGCAGCTTCGAGATGGCGGAGATCCAGACGATGGAGACCCCCGCGATCGCCTTCTTCCTCACTCTGCCGGCGCCGATCCCCGCGCTCGATGCCTGGGAAAAGATGCTGCCGACCGCACAGCGCATGGCCGAACTGCTCGACGGCGTGGTCCTGGACGAATCGCGCAACCCGATCGGCCGCCAGCGCATCGCCCACATCCGCGACGACCTGCGCGCCTACGATCGCCAGCACGAAGCCCCGCCGATCTCCAAGAACACCCGTTGGTGACGTTGTCGCAGGAGCGGCTTCGGCCGCGCTGACAGTCCTCCGGCGTCCCATCGCGGCTGAAGCCGCGCCTACCGATGTTGTGCAATGACCGATCCCGCCGCCCGCATCGCCGAACTGCGTCGTCTGATCGAGGACGCGAACTACCGTTACTACGTCCTTGATGACCCCTCGATTCCGGATGCGGAATACGACCGGTTGATGCGCGAGCTGGAAGCGCTGGAAGCCGCGCATCCGGAATTCGCCGATCCGGCGTCGCCGACCCAGCGCGTGGGCAACGCGCCGTCCTCGGCCTTCGCCGAAGTGCGCCACGCGATCCCCATGCTGTCGCTCGGAAACGCCTTCTCCGACGAAGAAGTCGCGGATTTCGTGCGCCGCATCGAGGAGCGGCTTGAGCGCGGCGAGCCCGTGTTCTCGGTCGAGCCCAAGCTCGATGGCCTCGCCATCAGTCTGCGCTACGAGCGCGGCATGTTCGTGCGCGGCGCGACCCGTGGCGACGGCAGCACCGGTGAGGATGTCACCGCCAACCTGCGCACGGTCGCCGCGATCCCGCTTCACCTGCGCGGTCACGAATGGCCGGACGTGCTGGAAGTGCGCGGTGAGGTCTACATGCCGCTGGCCGCGTTCAAGGCCTACAACGAACGCGCGTTGAAGGATGGTGGCAAGGTGCTGGCCAATCCGCGCAACGGGGCCGCGGGCTCGCTGCGCCAACTCGATCCGCGGATCACCGCGCAGCGGCCGCTGGCGTTCTACGCCTACGGGGTCGGCGTGGTCGAAGGCGTCGAGCTGCCCGCGACGCATTCGGCGACGCTGCGGCGTTTGCGCGATTGGGGCTTTCCGGTGAGCGCCGAGAGCGACGTGGTCGCCGGCAGCGAAGGTCTGCTCGACTATTACCGGCGCATGGGCGGGAAGCGCGACACCCTGCCGTTCGATATCGACGGCGTGGTCTACAAACTCGACGACTACGCCGGACAGCGCGAGATGGGCTTCGTCTCGCGCGCGCCACGCTGGGCGATCGCGCACAAGTTTCCGGCGCAGGAACAGTCGACCGAACTGGAAGCGATCGAGATCCAGATCGGTCGCACCGGTGCGGCGACGCCGGTCGCGCGGCTGAAGCCGGTGCAGGTCGCCGGCGTCGTCGTCACCAACGCCACTCTGCACAACGCCGACCAGATCGCGCGTCTCGACGTGCGCGTCGGCGATACCGTGATCGTGCGCCGTGCCGGCGATGTGATCCCGGAGATCGTGCGCGTGGTGCCGGAGCATCGCAAGCCCGGCGCTCCGGAATGGCGGATGCCGGAGGCCTGTCCGGTCTGCGGCTCGGAGATCGTGCGCGAGGAGGGCGAAGCGGTCTGGCGCTGCTCGGGCGAACTGACCTGCGCCGCGCAGCGCAAGGAAGCGATCCGTCATTTCGCTTCGCGCCGGGCGATGGACATCGAGGGCCTTGGCGAGAAATTCGTCGAGCTTTTGGTCGATACGGAAGTGCTGCGCTCGCCGGCGGATATCTTCGGGTTGACACTCGACGACCTGCTGTTGGTCAAACTGGTTCTGGACGTGGATCCGGCGACCGTGGATTCCGAGTTGCAGCGCCATCTCGCGGAGGAACAGCCGGCGACAGCGCGCGTGCTGTTCGATACGCCTGCCGCGTTCCGTGAGGAAGCCTTGGTCGACGAGCAGTGGCGGAACTTTGTGATTCGTGTGGTGAGGAGCGAAGGTGTCGTCTTCAACTGGAACCGGAAGAAGATCGCGACCAAGTGGGCCGAGAACCTAGTCGACGCCATCGACCGCAGCCGCGCGACCACGCTCGAACGCTTCCTGTTCGCGCTCGGCATCGAACATGTCGGCGAGAGCACTGCGAAGGCGCTGGCGGCATGGTTCGGCGATCTCGAACTGATCCGCCACCTGCCCTGGCCAGTGTTCAAGCGCGTGCCCGACATCGGCGGCGAAGTGGCGCGCGCGCTCGGCCATTTCTTCCACCAGGCTGGCAACCAGCAGGTGATCGACGCACTGCTCGAACGCGGCGTGCGCATCGGCGACGCGCATCCGCCGTCGGCGAAGCTGCGGCCCGATCTCACCCTCGCCACGCTGCTGGTTGATCTGGAAATCCCAAAGGTCACGCGCATTCGCGCCGACCAGCTCGCCGCTGCGTTCGCCGATGCGGCGGCGGTGCGCGCTGCGCCCGAACATGCCTACATCACCGCGGGATTGCCGCCCGACACTGCGCAGTCGCTGAGCGCGTGGCGCGCAGACGAAGGCCATGCCCGGCTGCTGACACGCGTCGGCGAGGCGCTGGCGATACTGCTGGCACGCATTCCCGATGCGGACGACAGCGTCGCCGGCCCGCTCGAAGGCAAGACCGTCGTGCTCACAGGCGGTCTGGCCTCGATGTCGCGCGACGAAGCCGGCGCGAAGCTAGAAGCACTGGGTGCGAAGATTGCCGGTAGTGTGTCGAAGAAGACCAGTCTCGTCATTGCTGGTGAGGCTGCCGGTAGCAAGCTTGCGAAAGCGCAGGAATTGGGTGTTGCAATATGGAGTGAACAGGAGCTTCTCGATTTCTTAAGAGAACACGTAAATTAAAGGAGATGGATCTCGTGAGGTATGAATTCTTTGTCAAAGGGTCTGCGGATGATCCATACCGTGTTGTGATTGAAAAGAATGGCGATGATCTGAATGCTTTTTGTACATGTCCGGCTGGAGAAAACGGACAGGCCTGTAAGCACCGACTTCGTATCCTTTCCGGGAATGACGAAGGCGTTGTCGGTGGTGATGTAAATCGAATCGCTACGGTTGTCGACTGGGTGGCGGGGACTGATGTCGAAATGTGCCTGAAGTCCTTGATTGAAGCTGAAGATGCATATGAGGTTGCAAAGGCTCAGCTATCCCTTGCAAAGAGAAATTTCGCGGCGTCATTGCGCTCTGATATGACCAGAATGTATATGCATGGCGAAGGCGGCGACCGGAGTGTCATCAAGGTTGATCAGACGACTTCAATGTTCGGGCTGCAAGTCGTGCTCACCGGCGGCCTGGCCTCGATGTCGCGCGACGAAGCCGGCGCGAAGCTCGAAGCGCTGGGCGCGAAGGTGTCGGGCAGCGTGTCGAAGAAGACCAGTATCGTCATCGCGGGTGAAGCCGCCGGCAGCAAACTCGCCAAGGCGCAGGAACTGGGTCTCGAGATCTGGGACGAAACGCGGCTGCTCGCCTTCCTCGCGGAGCAGGGGGCGTGACTCCGCACTGGCGGCCCACCGCGCACCTCGACGCGCTGCGCCTGCGCGCGCGCCTGTACGCCACGATCCGCGCGTTCTTTTCGGAACGTGGGGTGCTGGAGGTGGAAACGCCGGTGCTGTCGATGGCGGGCAATACCGATGCCAACATCGCGTCGTTCTCGCTCGAATTCTCCGGTCGCACGGAGGGTGCGCCGCGCACGCGCTGGCTGCGCACTTCGCCGGAATTTCCGCTCAAGCGATTGCTCGCCGCCGGTATCGGCGACTGCTACGAACTTGGGCGCGTGTTCCGCGACGGTGAGGCTGGTGGCCGCCACAATCCCGAATTCACCATGCTCGAGTGGTATCGCGTCGGCTGGGACCATCGTCGTCTGATCGACGAGACCGTGGCCCTCGTGCAGGCGTCGCTGGCGCTGGTCAGACGCCATGCGACGGCGACGACGACGACCTTTCGCGATCTGTATCGCGAGCGCCTGGATCTGGATCCGTTCGAGGCCGATGATGCCGCGCTGCGCGCGGCGCTGGGCGATGTCGCGATCGATCCGGAAGGTCTCACCCGCGACGATTGGTTGGACCTGTTGATGACCCATCGCCTGCAGCCGACCTTCGCGTCCGATGCCTTGCTCGTGATTCACGATTACCCTGCGTCGCAATGCGCGCTGGCGAAGCTGCGTGCGGGCGAGGGCGATGAACCTGCGGTCGCCGAGCGTTTCGAGCTCTACCTCGGCCCGCTGGAGCTGGCCAACGGTTATCACGAGCTGACCGATGCCGACGAACAGCGCGCGCGCTTTCTCCGCGACCATGCGCTGCGTGCGGATCGCGGCGCGGTGCGTCCGCCGCTCGACGAAGGTCTGCTCGCGGCGATGTCCGCAGGGCTCCCGGATTGCGCCGGGGTGGCGCTGGGCGTCGAACGGCTGCTGATGGCGATGCTCGGCACGGATCGCATCGCCGACGTGCTCGCCTTCGACTTCGCGCGGGCTTGACCCGGACTTGGGCTGAAAACGGTTTCCTGAACATTCGTCCGATGTCGCGCGGTGGGGCGGGGAAATTCGCCGGCCATTCATCCTTCGCGGCTACATTGGAGCCACTCATCACGGGGGTGCCAACGATGCGCAACACACGGGGTTTCCACATGCTTGCCCTGCTCGCCACCGTCCTGCTCGGCGGAGGGTCGAGCCTGCCGGCGCAGGCGCAATGGGACAATTATGGTTACAACGGCACGCTGGTGCGCTGCGAATCCCGCGACGGCCGGATCGAGCGCTGCAGCGCCTACGGCAGCGACGTGCAGCTGGTCCGCCAGTTTTCCGACAGCCCCTGCGTCCGCGGACGTACCTGGGGCAATGACTCGCGCGGCGTCTGGGTCAGCGGCGGTTGTCGCGCCGAATTCCGCGTCGATACCGGTTACGGCTACGGAAACGACGACGATTACGACGACGATCGCTATGGCAATGGCGATTATCACAACGCCGGCTATGGCGACGACGGTCTGTTCCGCTGCGAATCCCGCGATGGGCGCACCGAGCGTTGCGGCAGTCGGGGCGGTCGCGCCGAATTCATCCGCCAGCTGTCGAACAGTCCGTGCATCCGGGGCCAGACCTGGGGCAGCGATTCCCGTGGCGTCTGGGTCAGCGGCGGCTGCCGTGCGCTGTTTCGCAGCGGTTACGGTTACGGCAATGGTGGATACTACGGCAATCAGGGCAACGATCTGGTGCGCTGCGAATCGCGCGACAACCGCAGCCGCAGTTGTGCGATGAACGTCGGTCGCCGCGGCGAGATCCGCCTGCTGCGCCAGTTGTCCGACAAACCGTGCATCGAAGGCCAGACCTGGGGCCAGACCCGCAATGGCGTCTGGGTGACCCGCGGTTGCCGTGCCGAATTCGTGGTCGGTCGTCGTGGCGGCGATCGCGGCGGTGGTTATCCCTATCCTGCCGATCGTCCGCCGCCCGGCGGTTGAACAACCACTGCGCGATGACGACCCGGCTTCGGCCGGGTCGTCGCGTTTTGGCGCCGTGCATCCGAATTCCCGACGAGCGGGAAGCTCCGTCCCGGTAGAATGCGCGCATGGAAGACACTATCGACTATGCACGCTACGACCGCATCCGCCCGATCCGATGGACCGGCGACACTCTTGAACTGTTGGACCAGCGCAAGCTGCCTTTCGCCGTGGAATACGTCGAATGCCGCACCAGCGCCGCGGTCGCCGTGGCGATCCACGCCCTGATCGTGCGTGGCGCGCCGGCGATCGGCATCGCCGCCGCCTGGGGCGTGGTGCTTGCCGCGCGGGAACTGGATGCCGCCACCGGGGGCGCGGTGCAGACGGCCGGCGAGGCCGCGGAGCGGTTGGAGCCGGTGATGCAGCAACTCAATGCCGCCCGGCCGACCGCGGTCAACCTGGCTTGGGCACTGCAGCGCATGCGCCGGGCCCTCACCGACACCGGCGAGGATTGGCGTTCGGTCCTGCTGCGCGAAGCGCGGGCCATCGCCAGCGAGGATCTGGCGGCCAATCACCGGATGGGCCGCCTCGGTGCACAGCTGATCGCCAACGGCAGCGGCGTGCTCACCCATTGCAATACCGGTTCTCTGGCGACCGCCGGTTTCGGCACGGCCCTGGGCGTGATCCGTGCCGGCGTGGCGCAGGGGCGGATCGAGCGCGTCTATGCCGGCGAAACCCGGCCCTGGCTGCAGGGCGCGCGATTGACCGCCTGGGAATTGCAGCAGGACGGCATCGACGCGACGCTCATCGCCGATGCCGCCGCCTCGCATCTCATGAAGACCGGACAGGTGCAATGGGTGATCGTCGGTGCCGACCGCATCTGCGCCAACGGCGACACCGCCAACAAGATCGGGACCTACCAGCTCGCGATCGCCGCCCGTTACCACGGCGTCAAGTTCATGGTCGTCGCGCCGTCTTCCACGGTGGATATGGCCACCGCCAACGGTGGCAGGATCGAGATCGAGGAGCGCGACCCCGGCGAGCTGCTCGCGGTCGGTGGCACGCGGACCGCGGCCGAAGGCATCCGCGCCTGGAATCCGGTGTTCGACGTCACCCCCTCGGAGCTGATCGACGCCATCGTCACCGAGCGCGGGGTGGTCGAGCGTCCGAATCGGGTCTCGATGCAGACATTCTTCGGCCACTGATCGCTGGCGGCGGCACCGGTTTTCGCGGAGCGTTCCGGTCTTCGCGGCCGGTCTCCACCGATGTGCGCCGTGCGTCGGTGCTGCGTGCGCAAGTCCCTGTTTTCGCATGGGAAAAGCAGCCTGTCCGGTCGGGCGTGAAACGCGTGCGCGTGGTACAATCCGACGTTCGCGCATCGAACAGCGCGCGTCCTCCGGAGCGACTCCTCGGCTGGTTCCGCCGCACCTCGCGGCGCCCGCCGGCATTGCCCCGGCGCGACATCCGCTCCGCAGCGTCGTCACCCAGCACAAGAAGTCGTAATGACCGAACTCGCCAAGGAAATCATCCCCGTCAATCTCGAAGACGAGATGCGC
>JAYRTK010000121.1:0-9658 GCA_041919595.1 Lysobacteraceae bacterium | reverse complement strand
AGGCCCCGCTCCCGGCCGCCGCCGTGCTCGCCGAATTCAGCCTCGACAACACGCCGTGCCTGGTCGTGAACGAGGACAGTCAGTTGGGAAGATCGCTCGTCACCGATGCGGGCACGGCCGATCACTGCCTCGGCCGTCTCGATCTGGGCGGTCGTCGCTATGCCGTGTATGCCCGCCCGCAGCCACCGCAGGCGAACGCCGCATCCGATCCGGACCCGCTGGCATCGCTGACCGCACGCGAACTGCAGATCGTGCATCTGGTCTGTCTCGGCTGCGTGAACAAGCAGATCGCCGACCGCCTGCGGATCAGCGAATACACGGTGAAGACGTATCTGAAACAGATTTTCTGCAAACTGAACGTGCACAGCCGGTCGGCGATGCTCTATCGCTGCGCGGCCTACGAAATCAGCCTGCAGGCGCTGCGGCAGGCGCTCAATCCCGAAGCTTGAGCAGGGCCACCCAGGCCTTGTCGTTCAGGTCGCAATCGCGCTCCAGGTTCATCCGGCACGGGCCATCGTCGCGAACCGGCGGCGAGAAGCGCCCTTTCGCGTTCAGGGGCAGTTTCCGCATCATCACCGTCTGCATCAGATTGCCGCCGATCGCGTAGAGCTTGCTGTCGCCGTTCAGATCGACGCCGACCACGATGTCGCAATGCGTCTTCAGGCTGCCGCCACCCCGCTCCAGGAACGCGATCAGATCGCGGTGGCTCGCGATCCGCGGTTCGCGCGAGTAGCACAGCAGATCGCCGATCTCGGGCCGTTCGCGATCGGGCGCGACCAGCCGGTAGCGTCTGCGCGCGGAAGACGGATCGTAGGCGTCGGCGATGTAGGCGATGTGCTCCTGCGAGAAGCCGAAATCCTCGACGCCGGCGACCTTCATCACATACGACACGAAGGCCGCGGACCACGGATTGTCGAGGATGAACGCACGGCAGGCGGCGTTGTCCCGCCAATCGCCCGATGCGGCCTCGCACTCCCGCGCACCGGGAATCCCGCGCATGTTGCGGATCGCCGGCGTGCGGCGCCAATAGTCCGCGACCCGCTGCCATGGCGGGTTGCCGTTGGCCAGACGCTCGCCCTTGCCCTCAGCCTCCATCGGGATGCGGCCATCCTTCCAGCCGACGCGACCCTGGCCGTTGATGAAGGGCGCGTACCAGTCGGCGTGCTCCCGGCAGGCCGCCTGCGCGATCCGCAGCCGCTGCGGCGTCGGCTGCGCGCCGGTGTCGGCGAATTCGCAGGGCAGCACGGTCGCGCCGACAGATCCGGCGGCGCACAGCGCGAGCAACGCGAGCAGCGCCCGGACCGGCATGCTCCATGACCGCAACCGCATGAGACGCTCCCGTGATCGACGACGACACGAGGATAGAGCGAAGCGCGGCCCTTGTCCTGGAGGGTGCGGCATCGCAGTGAAGGCGCTACTCAGGAGCCGTGCGAACAGAACGCGGCGTAATCGATATACCCGGGGAAATCGCGACCGGGCGCGCACACCGGGCACTCCGGGTCGGGCGACAGTCGCGTCTCGCGGAACCGCATCGACAGCGCGTCGAACTGCAGCAGGCGGCCGGCGAGTGGCTCGCCGATCTGGAGCAGGAGCTTGATCGCCTCGGTCGCCTGGATCAGGCCGATCACGCCCGGCAGCACGCCGAGCACGCCGGCCTCGGCGCAGTTCGGCGCGGCGTCCGGCGGCGGCGGCTCCGGAAACAGGCAGCGATAGCACGGCGCCGCACCGCGACGGCGACCGGCGTCGAACACGCTGGCCTGGCCCTCGAAGCGATGCACGGCTCCGTAGACCAGCGGCTTGCCGAGCTTCACGCAGGCATCGTTGAGCAGGTAGCGCGCCGCAAAATTGTCGGCGCCATCGATCACGACATCGACGCCGTCGAGCAGGCGTTCGACGTTCGCGCTGCTCACCCGTTCGCGCACCGCGTCCACCGTCGTTCGCGGATTCAGCGCGGTGAGCGCCATCGCCGCGGATGCGACCTTGGGCGTGCCGATGGCGGCATCGGTGTGCAGGATCTGGCGCTGCAGGTTGCTGCGATCGACGACATCGTCGTCGGCGATGCGCAGGGTGCCGACACCCGCCGCAGCGAGGTAGTAGGCGGCCGGCGAGCCGAGACCACCGGCACCGACCAGCAGCACGCGCGCCGCTTCCAGGCGGCGCTGGCCGGCCAGACCGACCTGCGGCAGGCGCAGATGGCGCGAATAGCGTTCGGCGAAATCGGCATCGATGCCGTCATCGGGGCGCTCGACGGGCAGGCCCTCGGCGATCCAGCGCGCGGTGCCGCCGGCGACGGAAGCGACGCGGGCGTAGCCCTGTTCGGCCAGCATCTGCGCCGCGCGCAGCGAACGCATGCCGCTCTGGCAGATCAGCAGCAGTTCGGCGTCGCGCCCGGGCAGATGCGCATCCGGGGCGTAGACCAGTTCGCCCATCGCGATGCCACGCGCGCCAGCGGCCATCCCGGTCGCGCGTTCGTGCGCCTCGCGCACATCGATCAGGACCGCACCGCGACGCTGGCGGTCCAGCGCGTCGGCGGGGGCATGTTCGGCAATGCTCATGATCGCGATTCTCTCATTCCGTCCTTCCGCAATGACCGGCGATGGCCGGCCCGATGCCGCAGGCGTGGCGCGGGACGCACGCGGGTTTCAGTACGGCAGCACATCGACGCTGGCGCCCAGCGCCAGCGCCTGCGCGCCTTCCGCCAGCACGATCAGCGCATCCGAATCGGCGGCCGCGCGCATGCGGTGCGAGCCGTCGGCGGGATTCGGTTCGACCCACAGCACGCCGTCATCGTCGCAGGACAGCCGACCGCGCAGGAATTCGAGGCGTTCGTGGGTCTTGCGCCAGCCCGTGCGCAGGCGGGCGCGCAGTCGCGGACGCACATCGGTGCGCCCCTGCAGACCATCGAGCAGCGCGCGGCCGAGGGTAAGCCAGGTCGCCAGCACCGATACCGGGTTGCCCGGCAGGCACAGGAACAACGCGCCGCCGAGCCCGTGGCCGGCCCCCTCGAGCGCGGAATGCGATTCGGCGAGCAGCACCGGCATGCCCGGTTTCATGCGCACCTTCCAGAACAGCACCCTGCCCTCGCGCTGGAACAGCGACGGCAGATGATCCTTCTCGCCGGCGGACACGCCACCGCAGGTGATCACCACATCGAACGCATGACCCGCATGACGCAGCGCCGACGCGATCGCATCGGGATCGTCGGGCAGGCGCGGCCAAGCCACCGGTTCGCACCCGTCGGCGCGCAGCAAACCCATCAGCAGTTCGCGATTGCTGTCGTAGAGTTCGCCACGACGCAGCGGCATGCCCGGTTCGACCAGTTCGTCTCCGGTGGTGAAGACCGCGACCGTCGGCCGCCGCACGGCATCGAGGCGGTCCAGGCCCTGTCCCGCGGCCAGCGCGATCCGCGCCGGCGTCAGCGTCTGTCCCGCGGACGACAGCGGATCGCCGACGCGCACGTCCTCACCGGCGCGCCGGACATGCTGCTCCGGCGCCGGCGGCTGCAGCACATGCACCATATCGCCGTCGCAACGGGTGTTTTCCTTCATCACGACGGTGTCGGCACCCGCAGGCAGGGGCGCACCGGTGGTGATCCGCGCGCATTCGCCGGCGCCGACGCGCAGCGCGATCGACACGCCCGCGAACTGCTCGCCGATCAGGCGCAGCGCCGTTTCGCCGGACGCCGCGAGATCCGCATGGCGCAACGCGAAACCGTCCATCGCGGCATTGTCGAACCCCGGTTGATCGATGACCGCGGCGAGATCGCGGGCGAGCACGCGCCCGTGCGCCCGCGACAGCGTGAGCGATTCCGCGGGCAGACGCCGCGCCGCGGCGACCCGGGCGACGATCGCGCGGGCTTCGTCGAAGGCGATGCGGGTCGGAAAGGTCATGGGTGGCCGTCGTCGGAAGGGATGCCGGCGGCCCGCAGATCGGCCGGTGTATTGAGATTACCGAAGCGGAAGCCGGAGAAGGACACCGCCGGCAGATCGAGGCGTTGCTGCAGACGATGGATCGCCGCATCGCCACCGGCGATGGCCTCGGCACAGGCCGTGCGCAGCGCACCGACGCGCCACAGCGCGACCAGCGGCTGCGGACCATCGTCGTCGCGGGCGAACGCGCCGTCGGCACCGCGCTGCGAGACCAGCGTGCGCAGCAGACAATCGTTGACCCCGACCAGATCGACCGGCAGCGTGAACAGCCATGGCGTCGCGCAGGCGTGCGCCAGCGCATCGAGACCGCCGAGCGGGCCGAGATCGGGCACGCGGTCGGACACCACGTCCAGCCCTTGTGCGCGATGGCGTCCGGGATCGCGGTTCGCCGAGACCAGCACCGGGCCATGCTCGCCCGGAAAGCGTCGCGCCCAGCGCAGGACCTGCGGCACGCCATCGCGTTCGAGCCAGGCCTTGTCGACACCGCCCAGCCGCGACGCGCGCCCTCCGGCGATGAGGCCGAGGGTGATGTCGATGGCGGGGAGAGGGCTGCGCATCGGTCGCTTCCAGGGGCTGCAGTCGCCGCGTGGCGGACCGGTCTTCGCGGACCGTCGTTCAACGGCCGGGGAACGTCACTTGTTCCGCTTGATGTGCCGGATCATCCGCTGACGCTTCTTGAGCTGGCCCTCGGTCAGCGTGTTCCGCTTGTCCTTGTACGGGTTCTCGCCTTCCCTGAAGACGAAGCGCACCGGCGTGCCGATCAGCTTGAAGCGCTTGCGGAAGAAATTCTCGAGGTAGCGGCGGTAACTTTCCGGCAGGTTGCGCAGGCGCGTGCCGTGGACCACGAAGGTCGGCGGATTCTCGCCGCCCGGATGCGCGAAGCGCAGCTTGGAGACATGGCCGCGGATCGACGGCGGCGGATTGGTTTCGTAGGCGATCTCCATCGCCTGCGTGACTTCCGACGTGCTGAACGTGTAGGTCGCGGAGCGGTGCGCACGATGGATCGCCGCGAAGAGTTCGCGCAGACCGGAACCATGCTTGGCGCTGATGTGCACCGCCTCGGCCCAGTTGACGAACGAGAGTTTGCGCGACAGCAGACCATCGGTCTGCTCGCGCTGGTACTGCGACAGCCCGTCCCACTTGTTCACGGCGACGACCAGCGCGCGACCGGCATCGAGCACCGCGCCGAGCACGCTGGCGTCCTGATCGGTCACGCCTTCGCTGGCGTCGAGCATGATCACGGCGACCTGGCAGTGTTCGATCGCCTGCAGGGTCTTCACGATCGAGAATTTCTCGACCGCCTCCTCCACCTTCGACTTGCGGCGGATGCCGGCGGTGTCGATCAGGCGGTACTTGCGGCCATCGCGCTCCAGATCCACCGCGATCGAATCGCGGGTGGTGCCCGGCACTTCGGAGGCGATCATCCGCTCCTCGCCGAGGATCCGGTTCACCAGGGTCGACTTGCCGACGTTCGGACGACCGACGAAGGCGATCCGGATGCGCTCGGGGTCGTTGTCGAGGACTTCGCCCTCGCCTTCCGCCGGCAGCCGCTTCATCGTCTCGTCGAGCAGCCGGTCCAGTCCCTGGCGATGCGCGGAGGAAATGCCGATGACATCGGCGATGCCATAACGCGCGAATTCGGCGATGGCGGCGCGGCTGTCGATGCCGTCGGTCTTGTTCACCACGAGCATGGTCGGCCGGTCGGCCTTGCGCAGCCAGCGCAGGATCTCGTCGTCGAGCGCCGAAGGGCCTTCGCGGCCGTCGACGATGAACAGGACGAGGTCGGCCTCTTCGGCCGCGGCACGGGACTGACGCGCGGTGGCGCCGGCCAGACCCTCCTCTTCGCCGGCGATGCCGCCGGTATCGACGATCACGAACGGTTTCGCCTCGTCGAGGCGGCAGATGCCGTAGTTGCGGTCGCGGGTCACGCCCGGCTCGTCGTGGACGAGCGCATCACGGGTGCGGGTCAACGCATTGAACAGCGTCGATTTACCGACATTGGGACGACCGACGAGGGCGACGAGGGGCAGCATGGGTTCTGCTCGGAAAACGAATCGGACCCGGGGACCGGGAAACGCAAGACCCCGGGCAGTCAGACGACCCGGGGCCGCAATGACATGCCATCGAACGGCTTACTGCAGGCGCCAGGCGCTGAGATCGCCGCCCGTGGTCTGCACGACGAGGACGCCGTCGACCACGACCGGCGCAGCCCGCACCGGATCGCGACCGGCACGGACGCGGGCGCCGAAGTCGCCATTGTCGAGACGCAGCCAGTGCAGATAGCCCTCGAGGTCGCCGACCACGGCGAAGTCGCCCTGGACAGCCGCACCCGACAGGTTGCGACGGAGCAGACCGGCCTGTTGCCACAGCGCGGAGCCACCGCTCTTGTCGAGCGACCAGACCACGCCGGCCGGATCGGCCACGATCACGCGATCCGGGCCCACGCCGACGCGACCGGCGCCGCCGTGTTCCTGGGACCACAGCGGGCGGCCGCTGGGCGCATCGATCGCGAGGGTCTGCTTCTTGTAGCTGGTGGCGTACAACGTGGTGCCATCGAGCGCCGGCATGCCATCGACATCGGCCATGCGATCGAGTTCGGTGCGGCCGTCGGGCTGCCCCACCGGCTGATCCCACAGCGGACGACCATCGACCAGCGACAGCGCCGCGAGGGTGCCATCGTCGTTGCCGACGAACACGAAACCCGGGCCCAGCACCGGCGAGTCGTTGCCGCGCACGCTGAGCGACGGCAGATCGTGGTTCCAGAACCAGCGGCGCTGGCCGCTGGCGGCGTCGAACGCGGTGACGCGCCCGTCGTTGGAACGCACCAGCACGGTGTTCTGGCCGATCGCCGGCGCGGCGATGATTTCGTTCGGAACCCTGGCCGTCCACTTCTCGGTACCGGTGGCGGCGTCGAGCGCGATCACCTCGCCGTCCAGCGTGCCGACCACGACCAGACCTTCACCCGCACCGGGGCCGCCGGTAAGCGGAAGCTTGCTGCGGTATTCCCAGACCCGGGCACCGGTCTGCAGCTCGAACGCACGAACGCCACCCTCCACCGCCGCGGCGTAGACGCGACCATCGGCGATCACGGGCCCCTGGGACAGGCCGAGGCGCGATTCGCCGTTGCCGACATTCGCCGACCACATCCGCGACGGCGTCGCGGACGGCACGAATTCGGTGAGTTCGGCCGGCTTGCGGGCGGCCTTCGCATCGGAGTCGCCCAGTTCGAACCAGCCCTTGACGGTGCTGCAGCCCGACAGGGCCACGACGGCGGACAACAGGGCGACGCGCAGCAGCGCGCCGCGGCGGGCGAACGGCGCCCGGAGACGCGCGGCGTGGTGGAACCGTGTGGAATTCATCGTGTCGGGGGTGCTCAGGAGGCGGATTCGGGTTTCGGCGGCGTACCGCCGGCCTGCGACAGTTTCAGTTCGACCAGACGCCGTTGCGGAGCGGCGATATCGAGCTGGCCGAGGGCCTTGTTGTAGGCGTCGCGGGCCTGCTCCTTGCGGCCCAGCGCGAACAGGGCATCGCCGCGGACTTCGTGCGCGACCGGGTCGTCGATGCCGTTGAGCAGGGTCAGCGCTTCCTCGCCCTTGCCGGCGTCGATCAGCAGGCGGGCCAGCCGCTGCGACACCACGGCGGCGATCGCGCCGTCTTCGGTCCGGATACCGCGCAGGGTGGCGATCGCGTCATCGCGCTTGCCACCATCGACCTGGGCCTTGGCCAGGTCCAGCGCCGCCAATGCGGCGAAAGCGGTGTCCTTCAGGCCTGCGGCCTTGGACTGCGCCTCCTTCAGCTTGCCGGCCTGGATCTCGTCGATCACCGACTGGTATGTGTCGCTGGCCTGCATCTGCTTGGCCGTCGCCTGGTCCTTCCACCAGAACCAGCCGTAGATGGCCGCGAGGCCGAGGGCGACGCCGCCGATGAGGCCGGCTGCGTTCTGGCGCAACCAATTGCGTACGCGTTCGCTTTGTTCGTGTTCGTCGAGGAGCTCGTCGATCGCCATGGGTCGGATGTGTCTCGGTCAATACGTCTGTCGGTGGAGGTCGCGACCCGGGGCCGATGCCGACGCACGGTGGGCGTCGCCGCGACGTTGTATCAGGCGATGGCTGAATCTCGGCCGTCGCGCGAACGTCTGCCGCCGACGTCGGCACGGTTCCGACGCGATGCGACGGAACACGGGCGGACGGGTCTCGGAAGGCAGGCTCCGGGCATTCGCTCCGGCGCGGTGAAGGTGGCGGCGTCCGGACGGGCTGCGTCGGAGCGCTGCGCGATGCGCAGTCCGACGACCTGCCGGGACCCCTCAGCGATCGACCGGCTGGAGAGAACCGTCAGAGGATACCGTAAAGCGCACCACATTCGCGCGGATGTACGGCGTCAGGTCCAGCGGCTGGCCGCGGTACTGCACGCGAACGGCGTTGGCGTTGCCGAGCACGGCCTTGCCGATCTGGCCCGGCTGGAACACCCGCTGCTGCCCCGGGGCGATCAGTGCCTGCTCGACCACGCTGCCATCCGGCGCGGTCAGGCGCACCCAGCTTTCGCCGTCGAAACGGACGGTGAGGTCGGTCGTGGGCGCGGTGGCACGGGCAGGCATCGGCGTGATCGAGGCGACCAGCGGTGCCTGTTCCACCGCGGGCGCGGCCCGGGACTCGACGTCACCGGAACGGCCGGCGGTCTCGCCGGAAGCCGCCGGCTGCGACAGCGTCAGCGTGGTATCGCTGTCGAGGGACACGGTACCGGCGCCGGGATCGAGATGGGAGCGCGTCGCCAGCCACACCGGAACCGCGATGGTCGCGGTGATCAGCACATAGACCAGGCGGCGGCCGGCCTGCTCGGCCACCCGCTGCATCCGCGGGGTGTAGCTGCGCGGCACCAGCTCGGTCGCCTGCGCGGACGGCACCGCCTGGCTTTCGGCGATCGATTCCGCGGGCAGACCGAGCAGCTTCGCGTAGCTGCGCAACTGGCCGCGGATGAAGACCGGAGCACCGAGCCGGGCCCAGTCTTCCCGCTCCAGCGCTTCGATCACATGGGTCTGGATCTTCAGGCGCGCACCGGCTTCGGCCGGGGTCAGGCCGGCGCGAATGCGGGCCTGGCGCAGTTTTTCGCCGATGCCCCGAACCGTCTCGGGCATTCCGGTGTCGAACGATGTCATCGCGTGTTGCTCCCCAAAGCAAAGCATCCGTTCATTGCATCGACGACGCTCGCCGGAGCGTCGCATCCGAGTCTTGCCGAGGGCGCCGCCTCAAGCCGCATGCGCCGCCCCGGATGGATCCTCGCCCGTGTCGCGCCCCCCGCGCGACTCGAGCGTCTTGCGGAACTCGGCCTGCCGCCGGGTACGATCGGCGACCTGGCCTTTCAACTGCCCGCAGGCGGCATCGATGTCGTCGCCGCGGGTGCGCCGCACGGGCGCGATCATGCCGGCTTCGTTGAGCTGCTTCTGGAACGCGCGGATCGCGACGTCGTCGGGGCGCTCGAAACGGGTGCCGGGGAACGGGTTGAACGGGATCAGGTTGACCTTCGCGGCGTCCTTCATCTGCACCGCGTTGTCGAACGCGCGCAACAGCCGCACCAACTCGCGCGCCTGCTGCGGCTGATCGTTCACGCCCTTCATGAGGGTGTATTCGAAGGTGACCGACTCGCCCTTCTTGCGCTTGGCGTAGCGCACGCAGGCAGCCATCAGTTCCTCGATCGGATATTTCCTGTTGAGCGGCACAAGCTGGTCGCGCAGC
>JAYRTK010000120.1:0-9668 GCA_041919595.1 Lysobacteraceae bacterium | reverse complement strand
CGCGCCGTTTCCGCCATGCGTCGACGGCCATCGGCGTCGCCGGGCAGGATCGGCTCCAGGAACACCACGTCGGCGGTGCGGCCCGGTTCGCCCAGCAGGCGCACGAAATTGGCGAAGAAGCTTTCGTTGGGACCGAACGCGACCGCGGTCTGCGCCGAGCCGTGCTCGCCGTAGCGCAGCGCCACCGGCTGCACCGGGACGTTGGCCTCGACCGCGGCGAGAAAGATGCGGGCATGGAACGGGCCGACCTCCTCACCGCCGCGGGTGCGGCCTTCGGGGAACACGCCGACCGCGCGGCCGTCGTGCAGGCGCGCGAGCATTTCGTGCAGCACGCCGCCAAGCGATTCCTGGCTGCCGCGCTGGTGGTAGATGGTCTCGCCCATCGTCGCCAGCCAGCCGACCAGCGGCCAGGAGGCGATCTCGCGCTTGGCGACGAACCCCATCATCCGGAAGGCATGCAGGGCGACGATGTCGACCCAGCTGACATGATTGGCCACGAACATCACCGGGCCCGGCAACGGCGTGCCGATCCGGCGCATGCGGAATCCGAACACCCGCATCAACCCGCGCTGCCACCAGCGCACCATGCGGTGCTTGAGCGGGTCACCGCCGATGCGCAGGCCGCCGAACGGCGGCGACATCAGGATCAGGGTGATCGGCAGATGCACCAGCACATGCCAGGCCAGCATCGGCGAACGCAGCAGGGTCCGCAGCCACCGGACGACAGGGGAGGATCGGGTCATGCCGTCACGATACCGAACGGCGTCGGCGCTTTGCACCACCGCGGGATCAGGCACGGTACGGAATGATGGCGAGGGTCAACCGGGAAATGCAGATCAGCCGCTCGGCATCGTCCTCGATCCGGATCTCCCAGACCTGGGTGCGGGCGCCGACATGCAGCGGGCGCGCGGTGCCGGTGACCTGTCCGCTGCGGATGCCGTTGAGGTGGTTGGCGTTGATCTCGATGCCGACGCACAGCTCGCCCGGCGCGCAGCAGAGGGTGCCGGCGGTGCTGCCGACGGTCTCGGCCAGCAGCACCGAAGCGCCACCGTGGAGCAGGCCGTAGGGCTGGCGGGTGCGGCCGTCGACCGGCATCGTCGCCCGCAGGTAGTCGGGGCCGATCTCGGTGAAGACGATGCCCAGTGGCGCCATCGCGGTATCGACCGAGAGCGCGTTGAGCTGTTCGAGGGTGGTGCCGCGTCGGAAGACGCGGGAGGCGGGCGGGGTTTCCATCGCATCAGGATACCCGACGCCCGGCGTCGGCTTCTGGAAAGACGGCCCGACGCTGCGCGAGGGAAGGGAACGCAGCGCCGGACCGGCCGAGAGAGGCGGAGGCGGAACGATCGGCGGCACGATCCGCAGAAGGCGCCGCCGAAGAGATCTGCGCGCGGGCCGACGCGCGCGCCAGGGCGATGGTTCAGGGCGTGGATCAGCGGAAACGGAAGTGGGCCTGGCCCCAATCGCTGGTATAGCGCTTGTCGAAGGCGTAACCGCTGCTGCTGCCGTAGCCGATGCCGAAATCGCGGTCGCGATAGCGGGGGGAAGCGGAGGCGGACCCGACGCTCGACAGCACGGCGACCGGCGTGCGCGGGGCGAGCGGGGCTTGGAGGTGCGTGGCGTTCATGGGACGGTCCTGTGGGGGAGTGACTTGCGGGTGATGCGGGAACGACGGGGGAATGCGAAGGTGCCGGGATCAGGCGCAACGGAAGCGGATCTGGCCCCAGTCGGTGGTGTAGCGCTTGTCGAGGGCGTAGCCGCTGCTGCTGCCGTAGCCCACGCCGAAATCGCGTGCACGGTAGTTGCGGCGGGTGGCGAGGGGGATGACCTTGGCGCCGGCGCTCGGGGCGTGGTCGTTGCGGGTCGGGGCGGCGGTGCGGGTGTTCATGGTGGTCTCCGGGAAGGCTTGGTGAATCGGTGTGTTGGTAAAGTACAACACCTACCCAGAAAATCACCTGTGCCGGAAGTCACCCAACCGAAGCGACAACCGCAACGCATTGAATTTTCTGATTTTCATGATTTTCCGGCCCGACGAACGGTCGGCCGACATCCGGTCCGATCAGGGCCGCTCCGGGCAAGAACTGCGCGAGATTCGCTGCCGACGCCGTTCCGACGCCAGCCATGAGGCTCCCCGGCGCCCGTCGAACGCGGGCCGGTCAACGGGACACCGCCCGCCGGCGTCGAGACGGCATTCCTGTCCCGCGGATCCCTGCCATGGCCCCCCGCCTCATCCAGCCCCGTTCCCGTGGGCCCCGGCTCAGGCCTGTCGTACGGCGAGCTCGATGGCTGCCGACGCGCCGCACGACACGGCGCGCTACAGGATCGGCGCGAGTCCGGCACCGAACGCGGTGAAGATCCGGGTCAACGGCCGGATCGCCGGCGCCACTTCGGGGAAATCGCCGACCGGTTCGTAACAGCGGCGGAAATGCGGGTCGCGCGGCGAGAGCGGCGCCGGACAGTCGGGCCCGGGCCTGAACTCGTAGCTGGTGGCGTAACGCACCGGCCAGAAATCGAACAGCGGCAGCAGCTCGGATACCTTCGCCAACGAATACTCCAGCCCCGAGAACACCGGCGGCTTGTCGCGGCGCGCGATCATCCATGCGTTCTCCGGCGCCATGTCGCGCTCGATGCTCGTGGCCAGCACGCGCGCGAACACGGGATCGTCGACCACCACCAGCGCCTCGGTGTTGTAAGTGTCGCCACGCGGATCGAAGTTGTGGGTGCCGATCACGCCGACGCGATCGTCGATCACCAGCGATTTCGCGTGCAGGCCGAAACGCGTACCGCCGCGCTGCAACGGCACGCGCTCGTTGCTGCCGCGCTTGGAATAGCGCAGCGCCGAATATTCGCGCGCCAGCGGTGTCGGCCGGTCGGGCGAACGGCTGCCGCTGCCGCCCGCGGCGCCGCTGCCGCCGGCACTGCTACCGCTGCCGTAGACGATGCCCTCCGCACCGGATCCGGTGAGCCGGCCATAGCCGGTGCCGATGCCGCGCACGCCACCGACGATCGTCTCCGCGTCCACCGCGCCGGTGGCCTCGACGTCGATCGGGGCGTCCTGCGGAAACGGCTTGAACTCGTAGATCTCGAACTTGTAGTCGCGCAGATAGCGGCGCTTGTACTTGTACGACAGCGCGTAGGGAATGAAGGCGTCGGTGGCGGCGAGACTGTTCGTCGAGACCACCACCCGCGGCGGCGACGGCCGCTGCTGCAGATCGCCGAACATCCGCTGGGCGGGCTTCGAGAGCACCAGGTATGGCGTCTGCAGCAGCACGCGCCGATCGGCGGTACCGATCAGGTCACGCAACAGTCGCGAGGATTCGGAATCGGTCTGGTTGCGGTCGTGCTTGTCCGGCGGATCGCCGATGTAGCGCAGCGTGCGCACCGGAATCGCCGCATCGACCAGCCGCTCGCGCACCAGCACGGCGTCGTCGGCGTCGCGGCCGATCAGTTCGAGCCGACGCGGCTGCACCGGCTCGGGGTGATGCACCGACGGCACGCCCTGGCGCAGCACGCGCTTGCCCACGTCCGACAACCGGGTCAGCGGCGTGCTCAGCGGGGCGTTCCAGAACGCCTCGAAATGCGCGGCCATCTCCGCGGTGGCCGGTCCGGCGACCAGGATGTCGCGATCGCGGAAGTTGTAGCGCGGGTCCCAGTCGAAGTAGTCGTTCTGGTAGTTGCGGCCACCGGTGATCCCGACCAGCCCGTCCACCAGCATCAGCTTGTTGTGCATGCGCTGGTTGAGCCGGCGAAAGCAGCAGACCGTGGCGTAGGCGTACATCGGATAACTGAAGCGCGCGCGACCCAGCACCGGGTTGTACACCCGCATCTCGAAGTTCTCGTGCGCCGCGGCCAGCGCCGCGACCGTGTCGATGTGCCTGAGCGCGGCCAGCTGGTCCACCAGCAGACGCACCTTGACGCCGCGCTTCGCCGCCGCGAGCAGTTCGTCGAGGATCAGATGACCGGCGTCGTCCTCGTCGTAGATGTAGGTCTGGATGTCGATGCCGCGCTGCGCGCCGCGGATCAGGTCGAGTCGCGCGATCAGCGCATCCTGGCCGTAGTCGAGGATCAGGGCGTAGTGCTGCGGCGCCGCGGAGGCCGGTGCAGGCGCGGGTGCCGGCGCGGCCTCGTCCTCCGCGCGCTCGGTATTGGCGACCGGCGCGGATGCCGACGAAGCGTGCGGTGCGGACATGGGCGACGCCGATGCCGCCGAGGCGGCAGGATCGATCGCGACCGCGCCGGCGGCGCGCACGCCGAGTTCGCGCAGCGGCGACGGACGCGCGCAGGCATCCTCGCGATCGCAGGTACGTTCGGTGCTGCGCGCGGCGGCGACCAGGGCCTCGACCCGGGTCTGCTCGGTGGTCGAGAGCGTGGCGCAGGCCGCCTGCGACAGCACACAGACGGCGAGCAAGAGCGTGCGCGGCGACAGGGTCATTCGGCGTTCCCGCGCAGGCGCAGACGCAGGGTGAAGCGGACGTGGTCGGAAACCGCGAAGATCCAGCGGTCGACACCGTAATCGGTGCGGCGCACGCTGCCGCTGGCGAGCACGTCGCAGTCGTAGCCCGGGCGCGTACAGCCACCGCGTTCGATCGTGAAGGTCTCGCGCCGACGCACGTCGCGGATGACCAGTTCGCCGGTGAGCCGGCCACCGTCGGCCAGCAGCGCCGCCGGATACGGGTCGGAGATGAACGCGACCTCGGGGAAACGATCGGCCTCGAAGAATCCGCGGCCCCGGGTCATGCCGGTGTAATTGGAATGGTCGACGATCTCGACGTCGCGCGCCGACATCGTCAGATGCACGCGATGACGACCATCGTCGAGGGTTTCGACGCGCCCGCTGTAGCGCGGGAAGCGTCCGTGCAGGACCTGGCCCCAGCGGGTCTTGAGCAGGAAACCGATACGGGTGTGCTGGGGGTCGATCTCGTCCGCCCGCGCGGACGGACCCGCCGCGAGCAGCGCACAGAGCAGGACCGGTACGGATGCGGCCGCGAACCTCACGGCCACCAGAAGTCGGAGAGCCGGGCCACCCCGGGTTCGACCGTGACGTCGACCGGGAACTGCAGCACCGCGATGCCGCCCGGCGGCATGCCGCGGTAGTCGCCCGACTGGCCGCTGTGCATCAGCGCCGCCAGGCGTTCGAGCCCGGGGTTGTGGCCGACCAGCATCAGTCGTTCGGCTTCTGCGTGTTCGTCGACCAGCGCCGCGAGCGCGCCCGGCGTGGCGTCGTAGATGCCGTCGATCAATCGTTGCTCGACGTAACCGATCCCGCGCAGCACCGCTTCGAGCGTCTCGCGCGTGCGTCGCGCGGGCGAGCACAGCACCCGGTCAGGCGCCAGCCCCTGCTCCGACAACCAGCGCCCCGCCGCCTCGGCCTCGGCCAGACCTTCGGCGGACAGCGCGCGATCGATATCGGCCTGCCCGGCGGCGGCGGGTTCGGCATGAGCGTGGCGAAGCAGGATGAGGGTTCGCATGCGCGCATCGGTCCTTGGCGAAGAGGTGTCGGGCAGCTTAACGCGAACGATCCGGATTCGGGACCACGCCACGCCGGATCGGCCGCCGCCGGAACCGTTCGGTCGCGCGCGCTTCAGCCTGCGGTCCACCGGACGCGACGGCATGGGCGCATCGAAACGAACCCGCGGCCGAAGCCCGCGCGCCCGCAGGCGCGCTGGCCGGAGGTCAGGCCATGATTTCGGGCAACCGTCGCAGCGCATCGCGGAAGAAGATGCGATCCGCGGGCGTGAGCTCGCGCAGACGCCGACGCAGCCGCGCGGCGGCTTCGGCGCTGCGTGCGGGATCGCCATCGTGGGCCTCGTACCAGGCGACCTCCAGCAGCACGTTCGCGCGCTGCAGGGCGTCGACCTGGATCCGGCCGGCGTCGACATCGGCCTGCACCGTCGTCGCGAGCGTGCGCCAGTCCGCCCAGTCCACGGCCAGCGCGATCGGTGCGATCAGCGCGCGGAATGTCTCCGGCGCCAGAACCGGCCAGCGCCGGAACGCCTCCAGCCGTGGATGTGCGGCGTCCGGGCCGCCGCCCCGGGCCATGCGCAGCAGGTAGATCGTGTTCCAGCAACCGCCGCCGACCCCGTGACGGCCGGTGAGCCATGCGGCCAAGCCAATCCAGCTCAGCGCATGACCGTCGGCCGCGGCATCGCCCACCGCCAGCCCGCAGCGCTCGAACAGCCACAGCGACCAGCCGAGATTGCTCGCGGTGGATGCGGCGGCATCGAACAGTTCCGCTTCGTTGGCCAGCGCCAGCGCGGCGCGGTAATAGCGCACCGCGGTGCGCGCGGCCTCGGTGCGTTCGGCGATCTCCACCGCTTCGTCCAGCGCGATCGAGCGGTGGATCAGCGCCTGCAGGTTGGCGTGCTCGCAGCGGACCCGCGGGTGGTACTGGAACAGCCCGACCCAGCGCGGATCCTCGGTCGCCTGACGCAGGATCTGCCGCGCCGCCTGGGGATCGCGGCCGGCGTAGGCGCACCACGCCTGCACGATCGCCGCCATCGCACCGAGCCACGCGTGCTCCGGCGCCTGTTCGTCGTGCCAGTGACGATCGAGTTCGGCGAGCACCGCGCGCGCGGCGTCGGCGTTGCCGGCGCGACGCCAGACCATCGCCTGCTGCAGCAGCGCCAGCGCGCGTAGCCAGGGATCGTCGGTCAGGGTCTGCGCGCGCCGATAACCGGCGAGCGCGCCGTGTTCGCGATCCAGGATCAGGCGCCCGTCGAGCATGTCGCGTCGCGCGCCGGCCCAGGCATGCCAGTACGCCGGCGAGGCGTTGGCGAAGCCGGCGGCGTCGATGGGGTCGCTGCCGTCGTTCGCGCGCACCGCCGACACCGCGCCGAGCCAGGCCATCACCGCATCGGCGCCGGCGGGCTCGCCGTGCAGGGTGATGCGCAGGCGCGCGGCCTGGCCCTCGGCCAACCAGTAGGGCCCCCGGTTGCGTCCGGCCAGCGGCAGCAGATCCGGGTCGCGTGCGCGATCGGTGCCCCAACCCACGCGCAGGCCCCAGCGCGCGAAATCGGTGTAGGCGCGACTGACGATCATCCGCAGATTGCGCGCGTTGGCGAACTGCTCGCGCAGCTGCGCCTCGCGCACCCAGCCTTCGCCCGACTGCGCCGCCAGCCACAGCCGCAGCAGCAGCCACAGCGACTGGTGTCGCGCGGCGGCGCCCTGCACCCGTGCCGGTGCGCCCAGTTCGATCGCGACCGCTTCGGTCGACGGCGACTCGATCGCGCGCGGCGGGGCGGTCGTCCCGACAGCCGCCGCGCGCGGGCGCCGGTGACGGGAGACGGAAGAGGGCGTCGCGCGTTTCGGGGCTCGGGTCATGCGCGCAGTCTGGCATGCGCCGCAGGGCGCGGTGACACAGGTTACAGGAGTGACGCGAGCGACGTCGCGCGGTCTTGGGCGCGCTGCCGCGACTGACGACACTGCGCCCCACACATTGCCGCCGGAGCCCGCCGATGCACCGTTCCGCCCGTCCGATCGCGTTCGCAACCGCATGCGCCCTGTCGACAGCCCTCGCCTGCATCGCCGCGCCCCCGGTCGCGCCATCCACACCGATCGCGCGCACCGCGCCGTCGCCCGCCGCTCGCTTCGCCGCCTACGGCCATCCCGGCGCCTTCCTGCTGCGGCGCGAGGGCCGCCCGACGCAATTGCTGCACGGTGCCGATCGCGCCGATGCGCCGCGTCGCCCGGCCTCCACCTTCAAGGTGCTGCTGGCACTGATCGCGCTGGAAACCGGCGCCCTGCGCGGTGCCGACGACATCGTGCCCTGGGACGGCACGCCCTATCCGAACCATCGCGAATGGCAGCGCGACATGGCGCTGCGCGACGCGATGCGGACCTCCAGCGAAGGCTACTTCCGCACCGTCGCCGCACGCGTGGGCCGCGAGCGCCTCGCCGCCTGGGTGGCGAAGACCGGTTACGGCAACGGCCGCATCGGCACCAGCGCACCGGATGCCTGGCACGACGGCACGCTCACCGTCACCCCGCGGCAGCAGCTCGATTTCATCGACCGTTTGCGCCGCCGCGATCTGCCCTTCAGGCCCGCGCACATCGCCGCGGTCAAGGCCGCGATGCGCGACGATGATGCCGGCGTGCGCATCCACGCCAAGACCGGCACGCACCTGGGCGACGACGGCACCGGCAACGCCTGGTGGATCGGCTGGGTGGAAGGCCCACGTGGCGCCACCAGTTTCGCGCTCTCGGTCGATCTCAAGCGGTCCGACGACCGCACGGCGCGGATCGCGCTCGGCAAACGACTGCTGCGGGATGCGAGTGCGATGCCGGAGCGGTGATCGACCCCGCGACGCGGTGCATTACGGCGTGCGCAGCACCAGGCCGTCGGCGAGGATGCGGTACTCGACCGACGCCACCGGCAGGCCCTTGCTGTCTTCCTGCAGATGCTTCACCTGCTCCGGCGTGAGTTGCCTGCGCGACAGCACGCCATGGACCTCGGCGTGACCGACGGTGTCCTTCGGGAGCACGAACGCATGATCGGCGAACATGACGCGGGCGGTGCGACCGTTGTCCTCCAGCACAATCCAGCACCCTTCTGCCTGACAGACTTCGACGATGCGGCCACTGAAACGCGCGGGCTTGCCGGCGTGCGCGTCGTAGGCGTCCACCGCCTGCGAGACCGGCGTGGACGCCCCCTCGGGCAGCGGCTTGCCGTAGGGTTTCGGATCCCCGGCGTGCACGGCCAGGGCGAGGGTCGACAGCGCCAGAAACACGAGGGTACGCATGATGCGGCTCCGGGATGCATGGGAACGATCCGGACACGATGTTCCGTGCCGACCGGTGTGGCACGGAACGATAGACGATGCCGCCACCGCCCGCCAGCGCCGTCGCCGGCTCAGGGCGACGGCGGCGTGCGCAGGCGTTCGGCCTTGCGCCAGGCCTCGACGTAGGCCTGGGCCGAACGGAACAGCGGGTCGAGCTCTTCCTCGCTGACGCCGGTGGTCTGCATGTCGGCGATCAGATCCGGCAGCAGGCCGATGTGCGCGAGCCCGTCGACGTTGAAGTCGAACGTGCGCTGGCCGCTGCGCTGGCGATCGAACACGCCGAATCCCGTCAGCGTGAACGGATACGCCAATCGCCCGCCGGCGCGTCGCTGCGCGGCCCATTGCGCCGCGTCGCCGCCGCAGCCGTCGTCGCCGAAGCGCGGTCCCACGTGCGGCGCGAAGCCGTTGAAGTCGCTGCCCAGCGCGACCGGGCCGCGCATCACGCCGATCGCGTACAGATAGTTCTGCGCGAAGCTCTTCGACGAATGCAGGCAGTCGTTGACGTAGGTGCCGCCGCCGGGACGCGCGACCTCGCCGCCGCGATCCATCTCGTCGACGGTCATCACCGAGACCAGTCCGCCCAGATCGCGCAGCGCGTCCAGCTGCTCGCGGGTGCGCATGCGCTCGTGACGCGTGCCGGCGGCCTCGTAGACCTCGGAGAACAGGCCGTGACCGGCGACCAGCGGATAACCGCCGCGGCTGCGCGCCAGGGCGATGGTCTCGTCCACCGAACGATGCGACATGTGATCGATGTCGATCATCATGCCGGCGTTCATCAGTTGCCCGACCAGATCGACGCCACCCGGCGCGAGCCCGCGCACGTTGCAGCCGGGACGCGGCGGATACGCCGGATAGGGAACGTTGTTGTTGTCCTCGATGAGATTGAAGATCGGC
>JAYRTK010000119.1:0-9697 GCA_041919595.1 Lysobacteraceae bacterium | reverse complement strand
ACTTGAAATTGCCGTCGTTGCGCGTGGTGGTGCCGCTGCAGTTCGCCGGGACCGTGAACTCGCGGTTGCCCGAAGTGGTGGCCTGATTGCTCTCCCATGCGGCGGTGCTGCCGTTCCACTTCACGTACTTGTACTGGATCGCCGCGCCCGCCGGCAGGTTCACGGTCCCGGTCCATGGCACGTTGGCGCCGCTGCCCTGGATGGTGAGCGCGAAGCCGGCGCCGGGCGACCAGTTGCCGAGCGCGGCGACGTTGCCGACCACGTAGAGGTTCTGGCCGACGACCGTGTTGGCATTGGCGATGGTGAAGGCGACGGTGCAACTGCCCGGTGCCTGCGTGGTCACGTTGAGCGCGGCGCTGGCGGACGACAGGTTGCCGGCGGCATCGTAGGCGCGCACGGTGTAGGCGTACGCGGTGGAGGCCGACAGTCCTGCATCGCTGTAGCCCGTCGAGGTCGTGGTGCCGATCTGGTTGCCGTTGCGATACACGCGATAACCGGCCACGCCGACGTTGTCGGTGGAGGCGGACCACGACAGGGTCGCGGACGAGGCGGTGACGGCGCTCGCGACAAGTCCCGACGGCACCGTCGGTGCGGTCGCATCATCGCTGAGGCAGGGGTCGGTGGTCGTGATCGTGCCGTTCTCGATTCGCGACAGGCCGGTGCCGACCGGATAGTTCGCGCCGTTGCGGCTGTCCCACGTGCCGCTGCCGTTGTTGAACGTGACCTGCGCGCCGGTCGCGGCGCCGAGATCGATCACCTTCACCCGCCAGCCGGTGCAGGCCGCGTTCATCGCCACGCCGGGCACGGCGGTCCAACTGCCGCCGTTCGGCGCGTAGTGGATGTTGACCGTGGTCCAGGCGGTCGATGGCTTGTAGTACACGGTCGCGGTGCTGTTGACCAGCGGCGGCGTGGTCACGTTGAGCGCGGTGCTCGCCGCCGACAGATTGCCGACCGCATCCTGCGCGCGCACCGTGTAGCTGTAGGCGGTGCCGGCCGCGAGCCCGCTGTTGGCGAAGCTGTTGGCCGACGTGGTGCCGATCTGGCTGCCATTGCGATACACGAGATAGGTCGCGACGCCGACGTTGTCGGTGGACGCGGTCCAGGCGAGCGTGACCGAGGTCGAGGTCAGGTTCTGCGCGACGAGTCCGGTCGGCACGCTCGGCGCCTGCGTGTCGCTGGGCGCGGGCGTGGTGACCGACACCGCGGCGCTCGCCGCGGACAGGTTGCCGGCGGCATCGTAGGCGCGGACGGTGTAGCTGTAGCTCGTCGATGCCGCGACGGTGTTGTCGACGTATCCGGTCCCGATGGTCACGGTGCCGGCCTGGGCGGCGCCGCGGTACACGCGATAGCCGGCGACGCCGACGTTGTCGCTGGCCGCGTTCCACGACAGATTCACCGAATTCGCATCGATGGCGTTCGCGGTCAGCCCGGTGGGCGTCGACGGCGCCTGGGTGTCGACCGCGCAGGGATCGGTACCGCTGCTCGACGCGCCGTTCTGCACCACCGAAATCCCGGTGCCCAGCGCATAGTTCTGGCCGCCGCGGTTGTCCCACGTGCCGCTGCCGTTGTTGAAGGTGGCGGCGAGCCCGGTGGCGCTGCCGAGATTGGCGGTGTAACGATGCCAGCCGGCGCAGGCGACGCTCATCGCCACGCCCGGCACCGCGGTCCAGCTGCCTCCGTTCGGCGAATAGTGCAGATTCACCGTGGTCCAGCCGCCCGGTGTGCGGTAGTAGACCGTGGCGACGTTGCCGAAGGCGGTGGTGGCACTGGTCGCAGCCGATGCTGTGGACTGGTTGCCGGCGGCGTCCTTCGCGCGGACGGTGTAGCTGTACGCGGTCGACGGCTGCAGGTTGGTGTCGGTGTACGTCGTCGTGGCCGAGGTGCCTGCGAGCGCGCCGTTGCGGTAGATCTGATACTCGGCGACGCCGTAGTTGTCGGTGGAGGCGGTCCAGTTCAGCGTGATCGAACTGGCGGTGATGCCGCTTGCCGTCGGTGCGCCCGGTACCGATGGCGCGGTGGCGTCGGGTGCGCGCGTGGTGACGGTCAGCGCGGGGCTGCGCGCCGACTGATTGCCCGCGGCGTCGTAGGCCAGGACCTGATAGCTGTAGCTGGTGGATGCGGTGAGGCCGGAGTCGTTGAACTGCGTGCCGCCGCCGCTGCCCACGAGGGTGCCATTGCGGAAGATCTGATAACCGGCGACCCGGAGATTGTCGGTGGCGGGCTGCCAGGCGATGCTCACCGAGCGGTCGGTGAGATTGCTCGACGTCAGCGCTCCCTGGAACACCGGTGGCGTCGTATCGATGGTCAGGAACGGACGCACGCCGGACACGGTGCCGTTGACGTCCTCGACATGGCCTGAGCCGGTGGTGGTCTTGCGGTAGGTGCCGGCACCGACGAAGACCTGCTGGATCTCGCTGCGGGTGACATTGCCGCGGCTGTCGGTCGCTTCGATGTAGTAATCCAGCAGCTGATTGCGGTAGTTGCCGAAATAGGCGTAGTAGAGATTGCCGATGTCCTGCGCGGGCAGCACCTGCATCGTCTGCTGGGTCACCGGCATCCACGACACGCCGTTCATCACCGGCCGCAGATCGCGGACCTGCATCGGATACGACGCCCAGGCGCCGACGTTCGAGGGCGTGATCGACAACCCCGGTTTGCCGATGTGCGCGGCGGGGTCGTAGAGCTTGTAGGTATCGTCGGTGGCGCTGATGGTGGCCGAAACATGCGGTCGCACCTTCACCTGGATGCTCGCGATGTTGGAAACATCGAAGGCATAGGTGTAGATCGCGAACTCGTGGTTGTAGTGCTGCACGGTCCAGCCTTCGGCCTTCGAGGCGTTCACCGAACCGGGGTTGTACGGATAGCGCTGCGGCCACCACAGCGAGGGGCCGGTGCGGTCCTTCGTCAGGTTCGGCTGCACCAGCAGTTTCGAGAAATACAGAGAATTGTTGAAGGCCAGCGTCGGTTTGACGTTGTCGTCCTTGTTCTCGTCGTAGTAGCCGAAACCGGAATCCATCGCCGGCAGCAGGAAGTACCAGGCGAGCTCCGCGGGATTGGCGCCGCCGGCGTAATCGCTGGCGGGATTGCCCTTGACCGGATACGCCATCATCCACGGATTCAGCTGATTGCCCGCATGGGTGATCTGCTGGTCCAGCGTCGTCGTCGGCGACCAGTGCGCCGGGTGATCGTCCAGCCAGATCTGCTCCGCGGTCTTCGCGTAGTTGAGCGCTGCCTGCAGCAGCGCGAAATTGCGTTCGAGGTAATGCCAGCCGTGCTCGAACGATACCGTGGCGCCTTCTTCCTGGCCGGCGAGATTGGTCTTCGGCGCGAGGTTCATGCCGGTCGCGGCATTGAACGCGGGGAACTGCCCCTTCCAGATCATGAACGGCAGCCGCCAGTGGTACCAGGTCGGATCCGACGACGAATCCCGGGTGTCGATCCACGAACCGTCCTGGACGTGCTGCACGTCGTTCGCGGGAATCGGGAAGCGCTGCAGGTATTCGTCGATGCCGAGGCAATAGCCGCTGCCGCTGCAGGTGGTACCGTAACCGTTCTGCCAGGTCGACAGCGAACCGGCGCGTCCGCTCGAATTGTCGCCGTCGTGCGCGACCACGTGGAACTGTCGCGGCTCCAGCGCGCTGTACGGCACGTATTCGTCGACGGTGACCGCGCCTTCCCAGCCTTCCAGCCAAGATCCGTTCTGGGTCACCGGAATGCCGGCGATCCGGGTCGCCTCGCCGGTCGCCGGATCGACGTGACGGACCCAGTGCGGGGTCGAGGCGAAGGGATACTTGTTGACGACGACCTGCTGTTCGTGGGCCATCTGCTGCGCCACCCACGACCCCGATGTCGACGTGTTGCGCAGGTCGGCGCGGTTCGGTGGGGAGGTCAGCGTATCGCCGTTGGCGTCATAGGTCGCGTAGGGATAGTCCTTCAGCGTGCGCGAGAAGTGATTGTTGCCGATCACCGACCACTGGATGCCGAGCTTTGCGAGCGTGGGGATCAGGCGATCGGAGAAACCGAGTTCGGTCGGAAAGAAGCCGCGCGACGAACGGAAGTTGCCGCCGAGGAAGAACGGCTGTGCGAGGGTGGCGTTCTGGTGGATCAGATCCTTGAGGAAATAATCGGGACCGACCAGCGGGCCCATCGTGTGGTGTCCGGTGAAGTGGATCAGGTCGAGCGTGCGATGCCCGTTCTCGGTCGGCAATCCACCGTAGGCGTTGCGCCAGGACGCCCCCCAGTTGGTGTTGCCGTAACCGGGCACGTTCTGCAGTCGCTGCAGGCTGTCGACATTGTTCACGAGCGCGCCGGACATGGTGACGTGGATCTGGCCCTTCGTCGCGGACCAGGCGCGTACTTCGCCCGCCACCTGCTGTGGCCAATATTGATACGCACCGGTCTTGGCGTCGTGGCTGTAGTAGGTCACCAGGTCGTCGTGCGGCATGATCGTGCCGCCGAGCGCGGGCGGCAGGTAGTAGCTGTAGCCGGGCGGCGGATTGTTCTTGAGCGCGATCACATCGCCGTCGTAGGCGTAGCGGATCGGCGCGCCGATCGGCGTGGCGTTGTAGGTGTTGCCCACGTTCACCGCATAGAACGGCCAGAAATTCGGCATGTGGTTGTGGTAGACATGCGCCGCGGGAATCGCGGCGGGTGCGCCGGGAATCGTGGAGCAACAGACCACCAGGCCGATCGCCAGTGCGATCGACGTTTTGCGCATCGCCATCGATGTCTCTCCCTGGAGCTTCGAATGTCGCGGATGGATCGCTCGGGCTGTCGTCGCCGTTCGTCCCCTTCGCATCGTCGTCATCGCGACGTCGACGCGCGAATCGTGCAGGCGATCCATGCCGCACGGTCGGCTCGCGGATTATTGGAGTGTTTCATCGCCGATGGCGAGAATCTGCAAACGTATACACGTCGGAAAATGATGCTGCCATGCAGCAATTCCGCGATCAATCGAGGTTTCGCGAGCGCGCTGTCGTGCGCATCCATGTGTGGAGCATTTCGCGTCCCGCCGGACAGGTGCGTCGATCGTCATGCGATGCGCATCGTGTCGTGCGTCGCCGATGCGATGACTTCGATATCGCCTCCGCGCGCACGGCCGCGACGAGGCACACGACGCGCCGGTGACATCGATGTTCGTGCGCGGCGTCCTCGGGGCGGCGTATCGGGATGTCGCGCCATGTCGGCCCGCTTCCGGCCTGTTAGACTCCGGCGCACGGACGCGCGGGCAGACCCCGCTGCCGTCGACGGCAGGCTTTTCGTACATGTTCACCCACGGGAGAGGGCGATGAAGCGCAGCGGGTTTCTCGGTCTGATGTCGGTGTTGATCTTCGCGACGGCGGCGACGCATGCGGCGGAAACGGTCCGCTACGTCGTTCTGGTCGACGGCGGAAAGCCGGCCGGCCACCAGGTCGTCGAGCGCGGTGACGATGGCACGACGCGTGTCGACTATCTGTTCAAGGACAACGGCCGCGGTCCGGAAGTGAAGGAGGAATACACCCTCGCCGACGACGGCACGTTCCGCACGTATGCAGTGAAGGGCACGTCGACGTTCGGCGCGCCGGTCGACGAGCGTTTCGCGATCGAGAATGGCGTCGCCCGCTGGACGTCCACCTCGGACGCGGGCGAGCAGCCAGCGGCCGCCGGCGCGGCGTACTGGTCGCTCGGCGGCACCACCCAGAGCGCCGCGGACGTGCTCGCCGCGCTCGCGCGTCGCGCCGACGGCAAGCTGCCGTTGATCCCCAGCGGCACCCTGAGCATGCGCAGCGTGACTGAAATCGACGTGGCGCGTGGCGAGGAGCGGCGGCGGGTGCGACTGATGCAGGTCACCGGGGTCGGTTTCACACCGATGTTCCTGTGGACGACCGTGGAGGATCGGCCGCGCCTGTTCGCGCAGATCGTGCCCGGGTATCTGCAGTTGATCGAAGATGGCTGGCAGGGCAACGCCGATGCGCTCGAAGTCCGGCAGAAAGCGGCCGAGGCGGATGCGCTGACCGATCTGCAGCGTCGCCTTTCGCATCCACTGCGCGGCACGACCCTGATCCGCAACGCCCGCGTCTTCGACAGCGAGTCCGCGACGCTCGGCAACGCGGCCGATGTCCTGATCGAGAACGGCCGCATCGTGTCGATCGCCGGTGCGGGCGAGACGACCGGCGTGGCGGATCGCATCGTCGACGCCGGCGGCCGGGTGTTGCTGCCGGGACTGTTCGACATGCACGCGCACGCGGACGAGTGGCAGGGCGGGCTGCATCTGGCCGCGGGCGTCACCACCGTTCGCGACATGGGCAACGACAACGCGAGCTTGCAGCAGCTGATCGCCGCGGAGCGTGCCGGCACGCTGCTGTCGCCGAGCGTCGTCGCCGCGGGCTTTCTCGAGGGCGAAAGCCCGATGTCGGCGCGCAACGGTTTCGTGATCTCGGATCTGGCCGGGGCGAAGCGCGCGGTCGACTGGTATGCCGCGAACGATTACCCGCAGATCAAGATCTACAACTCGTTCCCGAAGGATCTCCTGCGCGAGACGGTGGCCTATGCGCACAGCCGCGATCTGCGCGTGAGCGGGCACATCCCGGTGTTCCTGCGCGCGCAGGACGCGCTCGACGCCGGCTACGACGAGATCCAGCACATCAATCAGGTGCTGATGAATTTCCTGGTCGACGACACGACCGACACCCGGACCCTGGAACGCTTCTATCTGCCCGCGAAACGGGTCGCGGATCTCGATTTCGATTCGGCGCCGGTGCGCGATTTCGTCGCCCGCCTGGCGCGCGACCAGATCGCGATCGATCCCACGCTGGCGACCTTCGATTTCATCCGCCAGCGGCCGGGCCAGATGTCGCAGGCCTTCGCCGCGGTCGCCGACCATCTGCCGCCGGACATCCAGCGCAGTCTGAAGGCGGCGGAGTTCGATATCCCCGACGATGCCGCCGCGGCGCGCTACAACCGTTCCTACGACAAGATGGTCGACTTCGTCGGCCGCATGTACCGGGCCGGCGTGCCGATCCTCGCCGGCACCGACGGCATGCCGGGGTTCACCCTGCAGCGCGAGCTGGAGCTGTACGTGAAGGCCGGGCTCACGCCGGCTCAGGCGCTGCAGATCGCCACCTGGAACGGCGCGAAGTACACCCGCACGCTCGGCGATCGCGGTTCGATCGCGGTCGGCAAACGCGCCGACCTCGTGCTGTTCGACGGCGATCCGACCCGCGACATCGCCGATGTGCGCAAGGTCGCCTTCGTGATCAAGAACGGAACCGCCTACTACCCCGCGGATGTGCTGGAAGCGTTCGGCATCCGCCCGTTCTCCGATCCCGTCAGGATCCCGGACGTCGCACCGGCAGCGGACTGATCGTTGCGCGGACCGCCACCATGGTCCGCGCCGGATGCCCTACACTGGATCGTCCCCGTGCGACCACGACAGGAATGGCCATGACCACCGCCTACGACTTTTCCGCCATCGACATCGATGGTCACGAGAAACCGCTCACGGACTACGCCGGGAAGGTGCTGCTGGTGGTCAACGTGGCCTCGAAGTGCGGATTCACCCCGCAATACGCGGGTCTGCAGGCGTTGTGGGAGAAGTACCGCGACCGTGGTCTGGTCGTGCTCGGGTTTCCCTGCGACCAGTTCGGTCATCAGGAACCCGGCGACGAGAGCGAGATCCGGAATTTCTGTTCGCTCACCTACGACGTCGATTTTCCGATGTTCTCGAAGGTCGACGTCAACGGTGGCGGAGCGCATCCGCTGTGGAAGTGGCTGAAGGATCAGAAGAGCGGTCTGCTGGGCATCGGCGCGATCAAATGGAACTTCAGCAAGTTCCTGGTCGGCCGCGATGGCACGGTGATCAAGCGCTACGCGCCGACCGATACGCCGGCGTCGCTGGCGAAGGACATCGAGGCCGCGCTCGGCTGAGCGGCGCGGGCATGACACCCGGATTCGATCCCGAGAATCCCGGTTTCGAGCTGCGTCTTGAAACCGAGAGCAGCGGGCTGGTCGCGCATCTCGCCGGTCGCATCGACACCGTGGAGGCGCTGATCGCGATCTTCCTGGCGATCGGCGCCGAGGTGCGCCGGACCGGCGTCCGCCAACTGCTGGTGATCGATCACACCTTCGGCGTGGTTCCGCCGGAGGACCAGTTGCGCCAGCTGGTGTCGGCGATGGACGGGCAGGGCTTCGCCGATGTGCGCGTCGCCTACGTCGATGCCCGAGGCACCGCGATCAGCCGGATGGAAGTGGGCGAGATCGTCGGCCGCGAGCACGGCTACGAATGCCGGGTGTTCGACAACGAACCGCGCGCCCGGATCTGGCTGCATTACGGCGAGAATTGATCGATCGCAAAGCTGCCGGCGACGCGTCGCGTCACTTGCCGCCGGCGGGGCGGTCGAGGACGTCGGGAGGCAGCAGGGCGGCGATCTCCCTGACGAAGGTCTGGATGCTGGCCTCGTCGTAGCCGCGATGGACGTGTGCGATCCGTCCCTCGCGATCGATGATGAACATGTTCGGCAGCGCCTCCACACCGTAGCGCTTGCTGGTGATGCCGTTGGCGTCATGGACCCAGGTCAGGTCGAGGTCCTGGTTGGCGCGGATCACGGACTGGTAGTCGCGCAGGGGTTCCTTCACGTTCACCGCGATCACTTCGAGATGGTCGCGACCGACGATGCGCTGGAACTTGCCGAGGATCGGCAGTTCCTTGCGACAGGGGCCGCACCACGACGCCCAGAAGGTCACGATCACGACCTTGCCGCGATGCATGCTGACGGTCTGGTCGCTGCCGTCGCGGGCGCGGCCGAGCACGTCCGGCGGGGCCTCGCCCACGGCAGGGCGTCGCGGCGCATCGGCGGCGCCGGACAGGCCGGCGACCAGCAGCGCGGCCGTGCAGGCCAGAAGGCGCAGGGAGGCGCGCAGGGGGTGGACGGCGAGGCGACGGATCGACATCGGTGGGCTCGGTCGACGACGGAGCCCCAGTCTACGACGGTCGCCCGTCTACTTTTCGACGAATGCGCGCTCGAAGACGTACTCGCCGGCGGTGCCGATGCGCGGCGAGGCGGTGAAGCCCCGGTCGTCGAGGATGCGGCGGAAGTCGGCGAGCATGCCCGGACTGCCGCAGATCATCGCCCGGTCGTGCTTCGGATCGAGCGGATCGAGGCCGAGGTCCGCGGCGATCCGACCGCTCTCGAGCAGATCGGTGATCCGTCCGCGCTGCAGTCGGCCGTGCCAGTAGAAGTCCTCGCGGCTCACGGCGGGGTAGTACAGCAGTTTCCTGCGGATGTCTTCGCCGAGGTATTCATGGCATTGCAGTCCCCGGCTGATGTAGTCGCGATAGGCGAGATCGGGCTCGCCGCGCACGCCGTGGACGATGATCACGCGCTCGAAGCGCTCGTAGGTCGCCGGATCCTTCACCACCGCGAGCCAGGGCGCCAGTCCGGTGCCGGTGGCGAGCAGATAGAGATTGCGCCCCGGGTGCACGTCCGAGATCAACAGCGTACCGGTCGGCTTGCGCCCGATCAGGATCGTGTCGCCGGGCTTGATGTGCTGCAGCCGCGAGGTCAGCGGGCCGTTCTGCACCTTGATGCTGAAGAACTCCAGTTCCTCTTCCCAGTTCGCGCTGGCGATGGAGTAGGCGCGCATCAGCGGTTTTCCCTCCACTTCCAGTCCGATCATCACGAACTGGCCGTTGTCGAAACGGAAACCGTCGTCGCGGGTG
>JAYRTK010000118.1:0-9757 GCA_041919595.1 Lysobacteraceae bacterium | reverse complement strand
AAGGCGGTTCGATTCCGCACACCTCCACCAAACTAAAGCCCCGGGCGAAGGCCCGTGGCTTTTTTTCTCCGGAGCCCCCCCCCACTTCGGATCGTTCGGAAGCCGGCTGGAAACGTGGTATTGAAGCGCCCGAATTCAACATGCTCGGTGGTCGACATGTCATCGGCACCGCCCCGTTGCCCACACGGGAGGCAAGCGCGACCTGTCGGGGCGATGGGCCATGGGACTTCAAGCGTGTGCGATGGTCGGCAGGCACAGGTGGACGAAGCGTGGATTGGCGGGAATGTGGATCTGGCGTGGATCTGACATGGCAGGCGTTCTCGAACGCGAGCGCATCAAGCGGCGCAGCGGTCCGACGAAGGATGACGCACGGGCCAACGTGTTCGATGGCATCGAAATGTTCCACAACCCGGAGTGCGAGACGGCTCGAACGGTGATGTGTCGTCTTTCAGACACGCGCAGCGAGGGGGCCGGCTGTCTACGGAACGCAGGCCACTCACTTCGCAAAAAAGCAATGTTCGGCGAGCGATCGTGGATATCATCGCGTATCGCCTGGATGTAGTCGATACCGGATTCGGACGACAGACTTCGAGTCACCACGCAATGACCGGCGCTGTCATGCGCAGTCGCATGATGCAGCGCACAAGCCGATGTTCGGACGACGGGAGAGGTCGACATCGTCTCGGGCGCATCGAACGGATGCATGACGATGCGCGGGTTTGCCGTGGTTTTCGGCGCATGTTCGCGATCGTGCTGCAACGCACCACATCGCGGCGATGGCGGCGTGTTCGCGGCGATGCACCAAGCGCTCCCGGGTCTCGCGGGCGATTCGTGTTGACCGATGGACGGACAAAACGCTAGCGTACGGTCCAGGCAGGGAACGGTCCCCCACACGGTCCGTATGCCGATCAGGTTGTCGCTCCCGCAGTCGGAGGCCCTTCCGGCTTCCGTTGCACACACCCTTTCCACACCAAGGATGCAGGTCATGACCCAAAGACTCGGCAAGACCGTTCGTGCGTTGTTTCCCGTTCTCGCTCTGGCTGCCGCCGTCCCGGCGCTGGCCAGCACCCTGAACCAGAATGTTTCCTGGACCGTCGATCGCAGCGGCACGACCGCGAAGTACCGCATCGTGGCCTACGGCGATTCGATCTACGCCGGTTACAACGGCTCCGTCACCAACGCCGCGAAGTATTCGGCGCCGACGGTGGACGCCGAGTATCTGTCGGCGCTGTGGAACGCCGACATCGAAAGCGTGCGTCGCGCCAAGTCGGGCGCGGTGGCATCCGACGTGTACAACAACAAGATCGTCAGCGAACGCTCCTACATGCAGGCGACCTCGACCCGCGTGGTGACGTTCGAGATGTGCGGCAACGACGGCCTGCAGGCACGCAGCGCGTTCAAGGACCAGACCGGTACCTGCAACTACAGCGTGCTGACCAACGCGGTCAACAACTGCAAGACCTACGTCGCCTCGGCGATGAACTACATCAATGCCAACGCCTATTCCGGCGTGAAGCTGAAGGTCATCGCGAATCTCTACTACCCGGGCTACAACGCCGACAACGTGCAGAGCTCGTGCAACGATCCGACCACCGGCGCGAAGGTCAACCTGCGCGACAAGTTCCTGCCGGCGATCGCGCAGATGAACTACTGGATGTGCGAATACGCCCGCCAGAAGGGCTTCAAGTGCGTGGACAACTTCGCCGAGTACATGGGCGCCGACTACGACAGCAACGGCGACGGCCAGATCGACTCGAACGCGCTGAAGTACGTCGCCGGCGAAAGCGAGTCGAGCTACGTGACCCGCATCACCTCGACCCTGAAGCCGACGCTGCGCGATGCGAACACCCACTTCGTGTCCTCGTCCAGCAGCTACGACTACATCCAGTCCGACGACACCCATCCGACCTATCAGGGCGGCACGGTGAGCGCGGGTCTGTTCGGCGGTTCCACCGGAACGGGCGCGCCGCGCTACACCTCGTTCACCGGCGGCAAGAACCCGATCTGGAACCAGTACGGCCACGAGCGCATGGGCTGGTCGCTGTCGACCCACAGCCCGCCGGCGCCGTAATCGCCGCATCGCGTCCATGCACGACCCGGATCGCGACCGCAACGCCTCGCCGCCCTCCTCCGAGGGCGGCGATGGCGTGCGCATCTCCCGGCACGGCCGCAGTCGTCGCCGGGAATGGTCGTATCTCGCGCTCGCACTGGCGCTGACCGGCGTCGGTGCGGGCTATCTGTGGATGCGCAGCGGTGCCGGCAACGCCGACGACGCCCGCATCGCGACAGAATCGCGCACCGGACACGCAGCCGGCGCGGATGCGTCGACCGGGTCCGCCAATGCCACCGATCCCGCCGCGGCCGCGACTCCGCCGAGGATCGTCGCCACCGCACAACCCGCACCACCGGAGCCGCCACCCGGCCCCGATGACTTGGCCCGCTACGTGCCCGCCGGCGAGGTGCCGACGATGAACGAAGTGATCGATGGACTGCACGCCGCGGGCATCCGCACCGGACTCGGCGCATTCAATCCGCCGGGCACGAGCCCGCCGCTGATCGGTCTGGCGGTGCCCGAGGACTTCCCGCTGCCCGAAGGCTACGTCCGCCACTACCAGGCGACCGATGACGGCCAGCGGATCGAGCCGATCCTGATGTTCTCGCCCGATTTCCAGTTCTTCGATGCCGACGGCCGCCCCATTCCGATTCCCGAGAATCGCGTGGTGCCGCCCGAACTGGCGCCGCCGGGGCTGACGATCCGTCCGATCGTGCTTCCGCCGCCGCGGCCGACGCCCTCCGGGAGACCTTCGATCTGAGCATGTCCCGGTTTTCCCGTCCCGGCTGGCGCACGCTGGCCGGTGTTCTCGCCAGCGCCCTCCTGTTCGGACTCTACGCACGTGGCGGCAACGCCTACGTCGTCGGTTTCTTCGCGCTCGTGCCGTGGCTGCTCGCGTTGGACGCGGATCGCACGACGGGGGCGTCGCTGCGCAGCGGCTGGATGATGAGCGTCGCCTTCGCGGCGACCGTGTTCGGCTGGTTCGGGGTCGCGGTCGCGACCTACACCGGCATCGGTGCCGGCATCGGCATCGTCCTGCTGCTGGCGGCCGCGCCGCTGATGCAGGTGCAGTTGCTCGCCTTCGCGCTGGTGCGCCAGCACGTCGGGCGTCGCCACGGTCCGCTGCTGCGCGCGTTCGCCGGCGCGGCGGCGTGGACCGCGACCGAATGGCTCGCACCGAAACTGCTCGACGACACGCTCGGCCACGGGCTGTTTCCGTCCCTGGCGCTGCGCCAGTTCGCCGATGTCGGCGGCGCGGCGGGCCTGACCTTCCTGCTGGTCCTCTGCAACGAGGCGCTGGCGCAGGCGATCGTCGTCGCCCGCGGTCATCGCGGTGCGCGCGCGGCGTGGCAGCCACTGGCGCTGGCCGTCGCGGTGCCGGCGGCGCTGGCCGCCTACGGCACGGTCCGTCTCGCGACGCTGCCCGCACCGCCCGGCGAACCACTGCGCGTCGGCATGGTGCAATCGAACATCGTCGACTACGAGCGCCTGCGCCGGGAAATCGGCACCTACGCGGTGGTACGCAAGGTCCTCGACACGCATTACGGCATGTCGCAGGAGGCGATCGACCTGCATCGCGTCGACGCGCTGCTGTGGTCGGAAACCGTGTATCCGACGACGTTCGCGCATCCCAAGAGCGAGGACGGCGCCGCGCTCGACGACGAGATCCGGCGCTTCGTCGACACCGTGCGCGTCCCGCTGGTGTTCGGCACCTACGACCTCGACGAGGCCGGCGAGTACAACGCGGCGGCGATCGTCGAACCGGGCACGGGACTGCTCGGGTTCTACCGCAAGACCAATCCCTTTCCGTTGACCGAGTCCGTGCCGGCGTGGCTCGACGGGCCGCGCTTCCGTGCCCTGCTGCCGTGGACCGGCGGCTGGCGGGCGGGCGACGGCGCTCGCGTGTTTCCGCTGCGGCTCGCCGACGGGCGCGAGATCCCCGTGCTGCCGATGATCTGCCTGGACGATGTCGACAGCGATCTCGCCATCGACGGCGCCCGCCTCGGCGCGCAGGTCATCCTCGGGCTGTCGAACGATTCGTGGTTCACGCGTTATCCGGTCGGTGCCGATCTGCATCTGGCGGTGGCGGCGTTCCGCAGCATCGAAACCCGGATGCCGCAACTGCGGGTGACCACCAACGGCATCAGCTCCGCGATCGATGCGACCGGCACGGTGCTCGCCGCGACCGCCATGGACGAACGCAGGCTGCTCATCGGCGAAGTGCACGCCGGAACGCCACCGAAGACGCTCATGGTGTGGTGGGGCGACTGGGTCGGCCGTGCGGGACTCGCCGGTCTGTTGCTGCTGCTCGTCGTCGACATGCTGCGTGCGCGCCGTCGGCGCGGTGATGCCGGCGCGGCGGACGCGGCCGAAGTCACCTCCGCCGGCCCGTTCCACGCCGACGCGGTCGTGCTGTCGCCGGTGTGGCGGATCGCGGCGGCGCTGCTGCGCGTGCTCGCGCGCGGCAGTCTGCTGTGGATGGCCGTGGCCGCGCTGCGACTGGATCCGTCGCAGACCCACCCGCTGTCGCAAATCACCCTGTTCGGCGCGCTGGTCGTGGTGCCCGAGACCGCGGCCTGGGCGATCCTGCGCGCCTTCGCGGCCTCGCTGCGGATCGGCGACGACGCCGTGATCCTGGACCAGGCGTCGCGACACATCGAGATCCCGCTGCGGGAAATCGCCGCGGTCGAACCGTGGCGGTGGCCAGTGCCGGGCACGGGCGTGCGCCTGCGGCTGGCGTCCGGTCGCGACTGGTCGCACGGCCTCGCGCTGGCCGATCCGAAGGCGTTCATCGGTGCCCTGCTCCGCGCCGGCGCGCTGCCGTCGATGACCGAAGCCGAGCGCACCGCGAGTGCGACCGCCTTCGCCGCACGCTGGGCGCACGTGCGCGCACGCGTGTCCCGACGCTGGTTCGATCATCCGCTGCTGAAGTTCGTGGTCTTTCCGCTGGTCCCGACGCTGCCGGCGTTCCGGCTGCATCAGTACATCGCCTACGGCGGCACCTTCGGCGAGTACCACACCTTCGGCCTCCAGGCCTATCTGACCGCGTTCGGCCTGTGGTGGGCGTCCTGGGCGATCGGTCTCGCGTTGTTCGCGGCGGGACTGCGTGTGCTGATCGAACTCGGCAGCCTGCTCGCGCTGTGGCTGCGGCCAGCGCAGGCCGTCGACACGAGACGCTGGCTGGAGCACGCGGGGCGGCTGCTGTTCTTCGTCGGCGTGCCGGCATGGCTCGCGTTCCGTCTCCTGTCGGGCTGAGTCGCCTGCCGTTTTCCGCGGTCACCGCACGGCAGGTACAGGCGCCGTCACCGCCCGCAGGCACCCCGCCATGACGACTCCCGCCCTTCGCCTGTGCGCCGCGGCCGTCCGGTGCGCTGATCGCCGCGCACGCGCAGGCCGCGAAACCATCGGCAACGGATACGGAAGCCAGCCCGGCCAGCGCCACCCTGCAGATCTAGCGCCGGTTGCACTTCCGCAACCGGGGCATCGCCACCGCGGCGCGAAGCGCGCGGCGACACCCCGCACCGGGCCGGCTTCGCCTTGACAATGTCGCGACAGCGACAGCAGCATGTTCGATATTTCGAACACCCGGGGCCGGACGTGACCTCCAGCGGAATCCAGCCAGCCGCCGTGGCGCGTTTCGTCGAGCGCGAGCGCCGCCGTTTCCGCGAACGCAATCCGAACTCGATCGCACTGGGCGAACGCGCGCGGCGCTCGCTGTACGCCGGCGTGCCGATGCACTGGATGGCCGACTGGTCGACGCCGAGCCCGCTGTTCGTCGCCCGGGCCAGGGGCGCGCGTTTCGAGGATGTCGACGGCCACGTCCACATCGACTTCTGCCTCGGCGACACCGGCAGCATGTTCGGGCATTCGCCCGAACCCATCATCCGCGCGCTGACCGAACAGGCGGGCATGGGCCTGACCACGATGCTGCCCGGCGAGGACGCCGTGGTCTGCGGCGAACGGCTCGCGGAACGCTTCGGCCTGCCGTTCTGGCAGGTGACCGCGACCGCGACCGACGCCAACCGCTACGTGCTGCGCTGGGCGCGTGCGATCACCGGCCGCAACACGCTGCTGGTGTTCGACGGTTGCTACCACGGCACCGTCGACGACGTGATGGTGCGCGCACGCGGCGGTCGCACCGTGCATCGCTCCGGGCTGGTCGGCCAGGCCTACGATCTCACGCAATACAGCCGCGCGATTCCGTTCAACGACCTCGACGCGCTCGAAGCGGCGCTGGCGCAGGGCGATGTCTGCGCGCTGCTGTGCGAGCCGGCGATGACCAACATCGGCATGGTGCTGCCCGACCCGGGTTTCCTCGCCGCCTGCCGCGCGCTCACGCAGCGCCACGGCGCGCTGCTGATCATCGACGAGACCCACACCATTTCCACCGACGTCGGCGGCTGCACCCGGCGGTGGGATCTGGCGCCGGATTTCTTCGTGGTCGGCAAACCGATCGCCGGCGGCGTGCCCTGCGGGGTCTTCGGCTGCACCGCGGAGATGGCCGAACGGATGGCGTCCGCGCGCGATCGCGCGCAGGCCGACGCGCACGGGCATGGCCACAGCGGCATGGGCACCACGCTGTCCGCGAACGCGCTGGCGATGCACTGCATGCGCGCGAATCTCGAACAGGTGATGACGCCCGCCGCCTACGCGCACATGCTGCCGCTGGCGCACCAGCTCGCGGAAGGCTTCCGCCGGACGATCGCTCGCCACGACCTGGCGTGGTCGGTGACCGAACTCGGCGCACGCTGCGAATTCCAGTTCTGTCCGGTGCCGCCGCGCACCGGGGCCGAGGCCGAGGCCGCGTTCGACGATCCGCTGCAGCAGGCCCTGCACCTGTATCTGATCAACCGCGGCATCCTGATCACGCCGTTCCACAATATGACCCTGTGCTGCCCGGACACCACCGAGGACGATGTCGATACGCTGATCGCGACCCTCGACGCGGCGCTCACCGAACTGCTGGCGATGCCCGGCGCGCGCGCCTGAGCCGCGCCTCGCGACATCCCCGCCACACGCAATCCCGACGCATGCCCCACCCGCCGCACGAGACCCGCACGATGACGCCTGCCGATCCACAGGAAGCCCGCGATTTCCTCGACCGCCACCCCGAGGTCCGCAGCATCGAGATGATGCTGATCGATGCCAACGGCGTGCCGCGCGGCAAACTGCTGCACCGCGACGAACTGCTCGCGATCTACGAACACGGGCGACCGCTGCCGAGTTCGATCCTCGGGCTGACGATCCGCGGCGAGGACGTGGAATCGACCGGACTGGTCTGGGACGTCGCCGACGCCGACTGCTGGACGATGCCGATCCCCGCCAGCCTGTGTCTGCAGCCGTGGCGCACGGAGCCCACCGGACAGGTGCAGGTGACGATGCATCCCCAACGCGGCCTGCCGGCCGCGAACGGCGATCCGCGCCATGTGCTGGCGCGCACGATCGACGCCCTGAAGGCCGACGGTGTCCATCCGGTGATGGCGGTGGAACTCGAGTTCTACCTGCTCGATCGCGAACGCGATGCGCACGGCCGGCCGCAACCGGCGCGGCTCGGCGACGGCACGCGCCCGCAATCGCCGCAGGTGTATGGCGTGCACGAACTCGAACTGCTGCAGCCCTTCCTCGACGACCTCTACGCCGCCTGCGCGGCGCAGGGCCTGCCGGTACGCACCGCGATCTCCGAATACGCGCCGGGCCAGCTCGAACTGACCCTGGAGCACCGCTTCGATGCGCTGCGCGCGATCGACGAAGGCGTGCGCTACAAGCGGCTGGTCAAGGGCGTCGCCGCGAAACACGGCTGCCAGGCCAGCTTCATGGCCAAACCCTTCGGCGATCGCGCCGGCAGCGGTCTGCACATGCACCTGAGTCTGGCCGACGCCGAGGGCGTCAACCTGATGGCGGACGAAGACCCGCACGGCACGCCGCTGCTGCGGCACGCGATCGGCGGCATGATGGCGACGCTGGACGAAGCGCTCGCGTTCTTCTGCCCGAACGCCAATTCCTACCGCCGCTTCCAGGCCAACAGCTACGCGCCGCTGGCGAAAAGCTGGGGCGTGAACAATCGCACGGTGTCGTTCCGGATTCCCGGCGGGCCGGCGAAAACGCGACATGTCGAACACCGCATCTGCGGCGCGGACGCCAATCCCTATCTCGCCGCGGCGGCGATGCTCGCCGGCCTCCGCGCCGGCATCCGCGACGCGATCGACCCGGGCCCGCCCATCGTCGGCAACGGTTACGAACAGGCCCGCGACACGCTGTCGACCGACTGGCTGAGCGCCCTGCGCGCGCTCGAGCGCTCGACCTGGGCGCGCGACGCCTTCGGCGATGCGTTCGTGGACATCTATCTGGCGATCAAGTGGGAGGAATATCGTCAGTTCACCGCCGAGGTCGGCGAGCAGGACTGGCGCTGGTACCTGAGTCACGCCTGATCCCTATCTGCGTCCCGATCCGCATCCCGATCCACGGTCGTGTTGACGCTTCCGCGCCGGCTCTCCGATGTCTGGACGGGACGTCGGGGATTGGATGTCGTCGGGACGCGTCGGACCGGCACCCGCACATTCGGCCGAGGCATTCCCGCCCATCAACCACCCCTGCCCGTCTGCCATCCGGCCCACTCGGCATGGGGGCACGCCAGATGCACGAGCAGCCCGGCCAGCGACACCAGATCCTGGCGATTGTGCTCGGCGACGCGACGCAGATCGCGGGCGCAGCCGCCGCGCAGATAACGCAGCCACGCCGCGGGCGCTTCGCTGCCGGGAAGGTCGTCCTCGCGGACGACGCCGAGCACACGGCGCTCGATGGTCGCGAGCCGGCAGTTCTCCCAACGTCCGCGCCAGCGGCGACGCGCGGGATGCAGCAGGTCCAGGTGCGCGCAGTCCGACAGCGGATCGCAAAGACGCGCGAGCCGGAACCGCGCGCGCAGCAGCGGCGCGTCGTAGCTGCGGCCGTTGTAGCTGACGAGCACCGTACCCGGACGCAGGGTCCCGGCGAAGGCGGCGAGCAGATCGCGTTCGGCGGACAGCGCGGTGATGAACCATTGCCGGATGCACAGACCGTCATCGCCCCAGTGCGCGGTGCCGATCATGAAGGCGCGGGTGCCGGTGCCGCCGGCGAGTCCGGTGGTCTCGGTGTCGAAGCAGAGCACGTCGGACGCATCAATCGCATCATCGCGACGATCGAAGGCCAGCGCGAGCCGCGCCGGCGGCGACTCGCAGCGCAGCGTGCGTTCGATCCGGCGCAGACCGGGCGCGATCTCCTCGCCCGGCAGGTCGCGATCGACCGGCCCGGGCGTGCGCGCGATGCGTTCCGGCGCGCGCACGCGCAGCAAGCGGCGCAGATCGTCGATCGTCTGCACCGACGACGGACGCGGTGCCGTCGCCGCGGGCGCGGCCGGACACGGCGGTGGCCCACCCTGCCCCGCCTGCCGGCGCAGCGTGCGCAGACGTTCGAGCGTGGCGGCGCTCACGCCGATCCCTGCGCGGCCGACAGCGCGGCGAGCACCCGCCGCGCATGCGCTTTCGCGGAGCGATCCGGCGCCGCGTCGTCCTCCAGCACCGGACCGACGCAGGCGGGACAGCCGGTGCCGCAGGGACAGGCGTCGATCAACCCGGTCGCGAAACCGATCAGTTCGGCCCGGCGTTGCCAGAGCGGTTCGGCCAGCCCCACGCCGCCGGGATAGTTGTCGTAGAGATACAGCGTCGGCAC
>JAYRTK010000117.1:0-9775 GCA_041919595.1 Lysobacteraceae bacterium | reverse complement strand
TGGCATTCCGCACCTGCTGGCACCGGTCGTGACCGACATGAAGGAAGCCGCGAACGGCCTGCGCTGGTGCGTGGCCGAGATGGAGCGGCGCTACAAACTGATGAGCGCGGTCGGCGTGCGCAACCTCGCCGGCTTCAACAAGAAGGTGAAGGACGCGCAGGACGCCGGCCAGCCGCTGCTGGACCCGCTGTTCCGCCCGAACCCGGATCTGCAGGAAGCGCCGCCGGCGCTGGAACCGATGCCGTTCATCGTCATCTTCATCGACGAATTCGCCGACATGATGATGATCGTCGGCAAGAAGGTGGAGGAGCTCATCGCCCGTCTGGCGCAGAAGGCCCGCGCCGCCGGCATCCATCTGATCCTGGCGACCCAGCGGCCGTCGGTGGACGTGATCACCGGCCTGATCAAGGCCAATATCCCGACCCGCATCGCGTTCCAGGTCAGTTCGAAGATCGACTCCCGCACCATCCTCGACCAGTCCGGCGCGGAAACGCTGCTCGGCCACGGCGACATGCTCTATCTGCCGCCCGGCACCGCGATGCCCGAACGCGTCCATGGCGCGTTCGTCAGCGACGACGAGGTGCATCGCGTGGTCGAGAACCTCAAGCAGACCGGCGGCGCGCCGGACTACATCGCGGGCGTGCTGGAAGAAGTGCAGTCGATGGGCGACGGAATCGTGGTCGGCCCGACCGGCCTGCCCGAAACCGGCGGCGGGGCGGGCGACGAAAGCGATCCGCTGTACGACGAGGCGGTGAAGATCGTCACCGAAAGCCGCCGCGCCTCGATCTCCGGCGTCCAGCGTCGCCTCAAGATCGGCTACAACCGCGCCGCGCGCCTGATCGAGGCGATGGAAGCGGCGGGCATCGTGTCGCCGCCGGAGCACAACGGCGACCGCACGGTGATCGCGCCGCCGCCACCTCGGTGAGCGGCGGCGGCCGAATTCCGTTCAGCCTGCGCCGTTCAGACTCCCTCCGTCGTTCACCGGAGCTCCCCCATGCTGTCCCGTCTGTTCGCTCCCGTCCTCGTCCCGTTGCTCGCCCTGGGATTTGTCGCCGGCACCGCCCACGCCAGCGGCCGCGAATCGCTCGATACCTTCACCCGGGGTCTGAAAGGCCTCGATGGCCAGTTTACCCAGGAGGTGTTCGACAGCAAGGGCAAGCGCAAGGAAAGCGCCTCCGGCCGGGTGGCGCTGTCGACGCCGCGGCAGTTCCGCTGGGAATACGTCAAACCGTATCCGCAGTTGATCGTCGCCGATGGCGCCAAGGTCTGGGTCTACGATCCGGATCTCAAGCAGGTCACCGTCCGGCCGCAGGGCGTCGAAGAGCAGAACAGTCCGCTGGCGGCGCTGATCGACCCCGCCAGGCTCGACCGCGATTTCATCGTCCGCGACGCCGGCCGCGAGGGTGGCCTCGACTGGCTGGAATTGCTGCCGAAGCAGGCCGACAACAGCACCTTCCAGAGCGCGCGGCTGGGCTTCGATGCCCGGGGACTCGCCCGGATGCGGATCATCGACGGCCTCGGTCAGCGCACCGAGATCGGTTTCAGCGGATGGAAGCGGAATCCCGCCTTCGCCGCAGCGACCTTCCGCTTCTCGCCGCCGAAGGGCGTCGATATCGTCGGCGGCGAATGAACGGACGTCCTTCTCCCGGCGCGCGCTCCGTTGATCGCGACATGATCGCTTCGTACTGCAAGGCCATCCTTCTCCTGCTGTTCTGCGCGCCGCTCGTCGCGCTGGCGGGGGCACCCGTACGCGCGCCGGGACCGAGTCCCCAGGCGCGCAGCGCGATGGCGCAGGAGCGCGAGATGCTCGATGGCGTGGTCGCGGCGTCGCTGGTCGGCGCCCTGTCGGAACAGCTCGGCGGCCGCGCGGTGAAGCTCCGGCTCGATCGCGTCGACGTGCAGACCACCAGTCTCCGCGACCGGCTGGTCAGCGGGCAGGGAGCGCTGCAGATCGAGAATGCCCAGGACTGGATCGGCTTCCGTTTCAGCACGCTCTACGACGCCCTGCTCGAAAGCGCGGGCTATCCCGAGCTGAGCATCGGCACGGTCGGCCCCGGAGGCCGTGCGGTACCGAACGATGCCGGTCTGGTGCGCGAACTGGACGACCGCGTGGTCGGCATGCTCCGCGAGGAATTCGGCACCCAGCAGGTCCGGCTGCAGCTGGACCGGATCGCCACGATGGAAGCCGGGACCCGCTACCTGCGCATCGATGCCGGTGGCATCGCCGATTTCGGCCTCGACGGCACCGCGCCCGCCCGGGTCGAAGCCCTGTACGACCGCCAGGAAAGCGTCTGGCTGCACGTGGCCTACGTGCTGGAAGGCACGCCGCCGGTGATGCCCTCGCCGGCGGTGAGCGGCGGCTGAGTCCAGCGCGTCTCCGCCCCGCCTGATAAGGTGGCGGTTCCTCTTCCGCAGCCCCGGTTTTCGTTCTCCACCCATGGCCCGGCCCCGTTCGCCCGCTCCGGATGCCCCGTCGCTCGGCGACCTCGATCTGCCGACGGTGGACCGGGAGGCCCTGCGTCCGCTCGCCGAGCGCATGCGTCCGCGCACGCTGGACGACATGGTCGGCCAGCGTCGACTGCTGGCGCCCGGCAGCGCCCTGCGTCGTTCGATCGAATCCGGCCACGTGCATTCGATGGTGCTCTGGGGGCCGCCGGGTTGCGGCAAGACCACGCTGGCGTTGTTGCTGGCGAAGTACGCCGACGCCGATTTCCGCGCGATCTCCGCGGTGCTGTCCGGGCTGCCCGAGGTTCGCCAGGTCCTGGCCGAAGCCGGGCAGCGTTTCGCCGAAGGCCGGCGCACCGTGCTGTTCGTGGACGAGGTGCATCGTTTCAACAAGGCGCAGCAGGATGCGTTCCTGCCGCACATCGAACGCGGAAGCATCCTGTTCGTCGGCGCGACCACCGAAAACCCGTCGTTCGAGCTGAACTCGGCGCTGCTTTCGCGGTGCCGGGTCCACGTGATGGAAGCGGTCTCGGCCGACGACATCGCCGTCGCCCTGCAGCGCGCCCTGGACGATCACGCGCGCGGTCTCGGCGGGCGCGGCCTGCGGATCGCGCCGGAACAACGGCGTCTGATCGCCACCGCCGCCGACGGCGACGTGCGCCGCGGTCTGACGTTGCTGGAAATCGCCGCCGAGCTGGCCGAAGAGGGCGACGCGGGGCCGGACGGAGCGCACACGGGCGGCGAGATCACCGATGCGATCCTCGAACAGGTGCTCGCGGACCGGACCCGCAGGTTCGACAAGGGCGGCGAGCAGTTCTACGACCAGATCTCGGCGCTGCACAAATCGGTACGCAGCTCCAACCCGGACGCGGCGCTCTATTGGCTGGCGCGGATGCTCGATGGCGGATGCGATCCCGGCTATCTCGCCCGGCGCATGACCCGCATGGCGGTGGAGGATGTCGGTCTGGCCGATCCGCGCGCCCTGCAGATGGCGATCGACGCCTGGGAGACCCACGACCGGCTCGGCAGCCCCGAAGGCGATCTCGCCCTGGCACAACTCGTGATCTATCTCGCCAGCACCGCCAAATCGAATGCGGGCTACATGGCCTTCGGCGCGGCGAAACGCGATGTCGCCGAACACGGCACCCAGGACGTCCCGCTGCATCTGCGCAATGCACCGACGAAGCTGATGAAGGAGATCGGCTACGGCAAGGGCTACCGTTACGACCACGACCGCCAGGGCGGCGTGGCGCTGGAACAGACCTGCTTCCCCGATGCCATGGGCGAACGCGTCTACTACCGGCCGGTGGAACGCGGGCTGGAGATCCGGCTGAAGGAAAAACTCGACCGGCTCCGTGCCGAACGCGCGGACGCGCAGGACAGGGCGCCGGAATGAGCCCGTGGTGGCAACAACTGATGCTGGTGGCGCTGGGGGGCGCGATCGGTGCGATCGGGCGTTTCTGGCTCGGCGGCGCGTTGTTGCGGCAGTTCGGCGACGGCCTGCCCTGGGGCACGCTGGCCGCGAATCTGCTCGGCGCCTTCGCCGCCGGATTCATCGCGGTGTGGCTGGAGGGCAGGGGGCCATCGGCGCTGTACTGGCGCGCCTTCCTGATCGTCGGCGTCCTCGGCGCGCTGACCACCTATTCGGCGCTGATGCTCGAATGCCTGCTGTTCGCGAAATCGCAGCGGGTCGGCACGATGGCGGGCTACCTCGCGCTGACCCTCGTCGCCGGCTTCGCGCTGGTGTGGGCGGGCGCGCGCGTCGCCACGCTGGTCAGGACGGGCTGACCGGACGCACGACGCGCGCAAGCAGCGCGTGCGTCGTGCAGGCGACGGTCGCACCGCGTTCGGATTTTTCCGACATCGATGCGCGGCTTCGGCCGTCGCCGGTGCAGGGGATCCACCGACGGCCGTCGCAGCGTGCGGGATCGATGATGCCGATCGCGCCATCCGGCGCGTTTCGGAGAGTTCCATGCACCGCATCGCACCCGTTGCTCGCCCGGGCATCGCCCGCGCATCCCTGCTGCGTTCGATCGCCATTCTGCTCCTCGCCGGCACCGGCATCGCCCATGCCGGCACCCTGCACGTCTGCGTCGACGCGCGCGGCACCCGCTCCTATCAGGACATTCCGTGCGCACCGCAGACACGCGCCCTGGGCACGCGCGCATACGACAAGGCCACGGTCGACCCGACCCTCGCGGCGCGCACACGTGCGATCGAAGCGGAGATGGATCGCCGGAACCGTGCCGGCGGCGGACGCATCGTCGTCGCGGGTGGCGCGCGCAGACCGGCCGCCCCCTCGGCCTGCGAAGCGGCCAAGGCAAAGCGCAAGGCCACGCTCGACCGGGTCGGGCTCAAACGCAATTTCGATCTGCTGAGTCGACTCGACGGCGATGTCTGGTCGGTGTGCAAGGGCTTCTGAGCGGGGAAACGAAACTCGATGGATAGACGCCGTCAATCATCGCGACGGTGCTGCATCGACATCCATCGCGACATCGCGCGTCGGCATCGTGTCTCGATGCGCCGCATCCTGTTCGGCACCCAGCGCATCCCGTTCGTGATCCGGCGCTGCACGCCGGGCCGCAGCGTCGGCATCGGCGGCGTGCGCCGGCAGACCTTCGTCGGTGGCATGCCGAACGCACGGGCGCGGGCGGTCGCGGAACTGCTCGCGCAGGTCCTCGGCGTATCGACGGTGCCCGTTTCGCACTATCTGAACATCGAGCTCAGTCCGTCCAATTCGCTGGTCAACCCGGCACGCCTGTATGCGCTGTTCGGCCCCGATGCCATCTCGCCACCGCGGAGCGGGCTCGAATTCTTCACCGGCTGGGATGCCGCCTCGTCGCGGGTGTTGCTGGCGCTGGACCGCGAACTGCAGATGGGGCGTCTTCGCCTGCCGCGCGACACGTCGTTCGTGGCGCCGATCCTGCTGCAGTACGACGCGAACGACGCCGACACCTTGACCGATCGCTTCCGCGGCCTCCGCGCGCTCGCCGGACGGCCGATCCCGCTGTGCGGGGAGGGGGCCGATCCGGACAGCGACTACGTGCGCGAAGACATCGACCACGGTCTGCGTCTGCTGCGCGATGTGCTGCATCTGGCCGGCGCGGACACTCCGCGGATGGATGCGATCCTGGCGTGGCGGGACACGCTGCCGGGCGCGCCGCCCGCAAGTGCCGGACCGCTCGCCGGGCCGCTCGCTGGATTCGCCGACATCGAAGCCCTGGCGCGGGCGCTGGACTGAGTCGTTGTTTGCCGACGCCGCGCGCGGCGCGCTGACGCCGGATTCAGCGGTCGGGATCCGGAAACGACGGATCCAGCGCTTCCTGCTCGATGCGCACCGGATCGCGACGCAGCGCCTCGGCGATGGGGTGCCAGCCGGCGCGCCCGGCCCAGGTCGCCATGCGCTCGATCACGGCGTCGTCGGATATCGGTGCATGCGGACGCGGAACGTCGTCGGGCGCCATGCGCCAGGGCTGCAGCGTGCGACCCGCCTCGGTGGCGAGCGACGCGATCGCGGCGGCGATCCGGAACCCGCCTTCGTCGATGTCGCCCCAGTGATGGAGCTGCGACCCTGCCGGCATCCAGCGGATCAGACGGGCGTAGAACGCGCGCCAGGGCGGCGAGGGCATGCCGCCGGTGTAGAGCAGCAGGCCGTCGCCTTCCGGCAGGGCGCGGGTCGCGTCATGGAAGCTGGTGAGATTCTCGATCGTCATCAGATAGCGCGACGATGTCTCCAGCCCGCGCAGGGCATCCACCGGGAGACCGAGATACGGCCGGCACAACGGCAGCCGGGCATCGCCGACATGGACCACGCCGGAACCGGCGATCAGCACCGGCTGCGGTTCGCGTCGCAGGCCGAGCGCCGACCACACCTGTTCCGGCTCCAGTCCCGACGAGACGACTTCGCCGGTGATCAGGAGATCCAGCCAGGGCGTGAGTGTTTCGAGCCGTTTGCTGTCGTCGAAGAGACGCGTGCTTTCACGACGGAGCAGACGCTCCTGGGTCGGGTCGACGCGACGTGCGATCACCGCCTTCATCGCATCGACCAGTTCGCCGACCGCCTCGGGTCCGCGGTCGCGGACGCGTCGACCGCTTTTCCATCGCGCCAGCACGCCGTCCAGCACCGGAAAATCGCCGCGGGCATCCGCCAGCACCGCTTCGGCATCGCGGATCTTCGCGCCGAGCACCGGCAGGCCGAGATGCGTGCCCAGTCGTTCCGCATCCAGCAACTGCAATCGGGTCAAGCGCTGGTCGTCGCGGCCGAACGAGATAGGCTCCGCCGCGATCGCGCCGCATTTCACGGCGAGCGCGATCTCCGCCTCGAACGCCTCGAACGCCTGCAGGGACTGCAGCGCGCAGTACTCCGGGCATTTCGTCGCAGTCATCGGCATCTGCACCGGCTTCGTGCCGCCGCGTGCGTGCGCTTGTTCGCCGAGCCGCAACAGGCGTTCCAGCGCACGGCGCGCAGGCGTCCTGTCGCCGGCGCGTTCCCGCCCGTTCACGGCAGCGCCCGTTCGGCCTCGATTCGCGCGATCTCGGCCTGCAGCAGTTCCGGATGCAGGGCGAACTGATCGCTATGGAGCAGGGCGCGACCGGCTTCGGTGACCTCCACCCGTTCGACCTGCAGAAGCGGGCCGTCGCGGAACAGTTCGATGTAGCTGTCGAGCACGCCGGTGAGCGTGCCCTGGGCGGTGTCGGGCGCGGCCAGGATCAGCTGCAGGCCGAGCGAACGCAGGTATTCGGTGGTGGCACGGGCGTTCTGGGCGTCGATCTTGTCGCCGAACTCGTCGAGCATGATCAGACCGAGCCCGCCGAGTTCGCCGTCGCGCTTGCCGTAGGCCGCGGCCAGCGCCGCGCCGGCGATCACGTACATCGGCGCGCGGTGTTCGCCGCCCGAGCCGGAGCGCATGCGTTCGCTGAGCGTGCCGATCACCTTGTCTTCCTGGCGGATCGCGACTTCGAAGCTGAAGAAGCGACGATAGTCGTCGAGCGGCGAGGGCGCGCTGCCGCGGCCACCGACCTTGTCCTCGACGATGTCGCGGAACGCGGCCGGGACTTCACCGGCGCTGCCGAACAGGGTGTCGCTGTCGCCGACATCGGCCACCTTCAGGATGAAGCGGTGCAGTTCCCTGAATTCCGGCGCGACCTCGCAGCGGAACTGGTAACGCTCGTTGTTCGAGAACGCGGGGCTGTGCGACAGCGTGCGGTTGAGGGTGCGGATCTGCTGATCCAGACGGCGGAAATTGTCGTACAGCATCGATGCGACGTTGCTGCGGAAGGTCTCGACCGCGGTGGCGTAGGCTTCCTCGGCGCGGGCGCGATGCTGGACCAGTTCGGTGCCCTTGAGATGCGCGATTTCGTCTTCGAGCAGACGCGAGGCCGCACGCCAGTCGCCGGGTTCGATCTCAAGCGTCAGACCGTGATCCTTGGCGTACTGGGCCAGCGCCGACCATGCTTCGGGCAGCACCGCATGCAGCGATCGGTCGGCATTGTCGGCGCGGTCCTGACAGCGTGCGATGCGTTCTCCCAGCGCAGGAAACTTGCCGTCGAACTCCTCGCGATGCTGCTCGACCAGATTCGGATCGACATCGGCATGACGGAAGGCATCGACCGCGGCGCGCGCGATCGCATCGCTTTCGGCGATCAACCGGTCGAGCGCGGTCTGCGCCTCGGCGACCTTGCCGCGACCGATCGCATCCTCGCCGACCAGTCGTTCGACCAGCGCATCGAGTTCGCCGCAGCGCGTGTCCAGGGCGCGCGCCAGCTCGCTGAGGCGGATCAGATCGGGGTCGGCCATCGACGCCTGATGTTCGCGCAGCGAGCGGTAGCGAGCGGCGGCTTCACGGTGACGCAACAGGACATCGTGGACGCTGCGCGCGGCGTGCTCGGCGCCACCGATGCGGGCCCAGTCGGCGACTCGATCGTCGAGCGTCTTCACCGCTCCATCGAGACGACGGATGTCGGCATCTGCGCGTTCGATATCGTCGCGCAGGCGCTTCAGGCGCTCGCGGTTGTCCTGCGCGCCGATCTTCAGTTCGGCCGCGGTCGGCAGACGCAGACGATCGACGCCGCCGCCCTTGGTCACCAGACCGTCGCGGGTCAGGCCCTGCGCGCTGCGCACGACCTGCGCCTCGGTTTCGATGCAGCGCAGATCGCCGAGCTGACGACGCAGATAGGCGACCGCGTCCTCGTCGCCCTGGAGCAGGGCAGCGACCCGATCGTCCGCCGCCGTCGGATCGGCGGCACGTCGTTCGCCACGCCCGTTCCGCGCCTGACTCGTCAGCGCCAACTTGACGCCGTAGATGCCGGCGGACTGACGGTAGAGTTTCACCGCGCGCTCTTCGTGCTCGGCCGGCACCAGCAGCGCATCGACGTGGGTGCGCAGATAGGCTTCGATCGCACCCTGCCACGCCGGATCGCTCACCTGCACCAGATCGCAGACCGGGCGACAGGCAATGCCGGCATCCTGCAGACGATCGCGCAGACGGATGACATCGGGTCGCAGCTCGGCCTGGCCGGCGTGCAGGCGCGTCTGGTTCGCGCGCGCCAGCTTTCCGCGTTCGCGCGCCGCGTCCAATTCGCTGCGCAACGCGTGCGCGCGGGCGGTGATCATCGCCATCGCCGGCGCCGCCGCATTCAGCGCGTCCAGCAACTGGGCGTGCAGGGCCTCCGGAGCGAACGCCAGTTCGGCGTCCGGCGCCAGTCCGGACAGCGTGCGATACAGCGCCGCCCAAGGGGCGGCCGCATGGGTCAGGGCTTCGGCATCGAGACCGGGCAGGTCGAGCGTCGCCGCCCGGGCGAGCGCATCGCGTACGAAGCCGGCGTTGACCATCAGCTCGCGTTTGAGCTGGGCGAGCTCGTCGCGATCGCGTCCCGCGATCTCGTCGAAAGACGCCTGTTCGTTGTAGCCGCGCGCGCCCTGCAGCCGGCGATGCGCGTCCTCGGCCTGCTGGCGTGCGCTGCCGCGATCGCTGCGCGCCTGTTCGAGCGCGCGCGCGGTGCGACCGATGGCCTCCTGCAGCGCCGCCAGGGTTTCTTCGGCGGTGTCCATGCGTTCGCTGTGGGCATCGCGACGATACTCGGCGGCGAGCGCGCGATACGAGGCCGCGCGGGTGGCCTGCGCCGCGACCTTGCGATACTGCGTCTCGGCCGTTTCCGCCGCTTCGATCCGCTGCGCGACCTGTTCGATCTTCTCGCGGATCAGGCGGAATCCTTCGAGCAGGGCGCGGAATTTCGCGATCTCGGTCGGACGTTCCTCGGCGACCAGCGTGCGCACGAAATGGTCGACATCGGTGACACGCTGCAGATTGAGCGCGTTCTGGAACGCCTT
>JAYRTK010000116.1:0-9817 GCA_041919595.1 Lysobacteraceae bacterium | reverse complement strand
CAGGTCCGGTCGGGTTTCCGGCTGCGCCGAGGTCACACGCGGAGCGTCCTGCACGATGCCGCTGTACTCGCCGTATTCCGGATCGATCAGCACGATCAGGTCGCGCGGATTCTCCAGCCCGTCGGGGTCGAGCGTCGGCGGCTCGCGACCCTGCACGGTCAGGATGGTCGCACCATGCACCCGCTCCCACGCCTTGAACTGTTCCTCGGTCGGCGGATCGCCCGCACCGGTGTCGGCATCGGGATTGACGTACCAGTCGTCGATGATCTTGCCGTTCTTGTCCTGGCGCAGGCCATGGCCATCGGCACCGTCGTAGATGAAGTCGCCGTTGGTCAGCAGATAGCCCGTGGCGCCGTCGTCGTAGTTGTAGATCTCCTTGACTTCCGGCAGATCGAGCGGCTCGTCATCCTCGCCGGCACTGACCAGACGGATGTCCATGCCGCCCACGCGGCGGTAGGGCGCGCCGCCCTTGGTGTCGAATTCCTGGACGAGCGTGAAACCATCGTCCGTCTCGATGCCATGCGCGGCCATGAGCTCGACGGACAGGCCCAGGCGGGTCATCGCGTCCTTGCGCTGGCCGAGCGGAAACGCGGCCATCGGGTCCTTCTGCCCTGCCTCGATGGTTTCCTGCAGCTTCTCCGGATACAGGATCACCTTGCCGAGGCCGAATTCGAAGCTCGGCAACATCTGTTTTCCGACCAGCGTCGCAATCAGTTCGGGCGCCGGGCGGCTGTTCGGGTCGCGCGGATCCGTACCGGCGACGAGTTCGTCGGCGTCACTGACGCCGTCGCCGTCGGAATCGACGACATTCCACGCGTAATAGCAGTACGAGGCATCGCACAGACGCACATTGCGCAGGGTCTTGTCCTGCGCCTGCGCGGGGCTCGCGAGCGCGACGAACGCGACGGCGGCCGCCAGGGCCGTCATCATGGGTGTGTGTTTCATCATGGTCCTTGCTCTTGATGGATGGATAAGGAGGCGTCGCCGTTCCAGCGACGCCTCCACGCAAACGCAGCCGGGCAAGAACGCAGGCCAGCGCATCGCGGACCGGCGCCGGAGGCACGGACCGATGCTCGACAACCCGCGCGGTCATGGCGGGCGATGCAGGGCCGGCGATTCGAAAGATCGCGTCCGGCGTGCGTCCGTGTCCCCTTGCTAGAATCCACGGTTCCGGAGGTGACCTCATGCGTATGCTGTCCTTCGCTGTCACGCTGCTCGCTTGCCTCGTCGTCGCGCCCGTGCGATGCGCCGAGCCCGACCGCCGCATCACGGTCACCATCGATGATCTGCCGTGGCAACGGATGGCGACGACGTCTCCCGTGGACCTGCGGGTTCGCCATGCGGCGCTGCTCGCGCAGTTGCGACAGGCGGGTGTGCCTGTGATCGGCTTCGTCAACGAGGACAAGCTCGAGATCGACGGCGTGGTGCAGCCGGAGCGCGTCGCCATGCTCGAGGCGTGGCTCGATGCCGGGCACACGCTGGGCAATCACACCTACGGGCACGTCGATGCGCATGCGGTCGGCCTGCCGGCGTTCCAGGATGCGATCCTGCGCGGCGAGCGCGTGCTGCGGCCGATGCTGGCGAAGCGCGGGCAGGCGCCGCAGTGGTTCCGCCATCCGTATCTGCGCGCGGGCCGCACCGCCGAGGACAAGGCCGCGATCCGCGATTTCCTGTCCGGCCACGGTTACCGGATCGCGCCGGTGACGGTGGACAACGGCGAATGGGTCTGGGCGTTCGCGTACGCGCGCGTGCTCGACGAACAGGCGCAGGTCCCCGATCGCGAAGCCGTCCTCGAACGCCTGCGGCTGGGCTACGTGCCGTACATGCTCAACAAGATCGATTACTACGAGCGGCAGTCGCAGGCCCTGCTCGGATACGCGCTCCCGCAGACGCTGCTGCTGCATGCGAACGAACTGAACGCGGTCGCCTATGCCGAATTGATCGCGGGCATCCAACGCCGCGGTTACCGTTTCGTCACGCTCGAAGACGCCATGCGCGATCCGGCTTACCAGCGCGAAGACGGCTACCACGGCCGCTACGGCCCGAGCTGGCTGCACCGCTGGGCGATGGCGGAGCAGAAGCCGAAGGATTTCTATGCCGGCGAACCGGTGGTGCCGCGCTGGGTGCTGGATCTGGCCGGCGAGGAATCGGAGTAAACCGATCGCCGGCAGCGGTCACACCACGTCCACCGGATCGCCGATGCGCAACGTCCCGAGATCGCGCGCGATCAGATTCATGCCGAAGGTGACGCCGGCCGGCGTGCGCCGATAGGACTTGAGCATCTCCAGCGGCTGACCGTCGTCGCGCCGGCGACCGAGCGCGGGATCGACGGTGGTGAAGACGCAGCGCGTGCACGGCTTGACCGCTTCGAACAGCAACCCGCCGATGCGCACGCCACGCCAGCCGTCTTCGGCATGCGCCTCGACACCATCGACCACCAGATTCGGACGGAACTGCGCCATGGTCACCGGCGCGGCGCCGGCGCGGGCCAATCGCAGGTTGAGTGCGTCCAGCGACGCCTGCGAGATCAGCAGCAGCGGAAAGCCATCGGCGAAACCGACTTCGTCGCCGGGCCGCGCGTACGCGGGATCGACGCTGCGTCGCGCCGCCGCGTCCATGTACACCAGTCGCGCGGGGCGCTGCAGGTACGCGCTGATCCAGGCCTCCGCGGCGGGACCGGCCGACAGCGCATCCACCGTGTCGCGCCAGACCGTCGCGGGCAGCCGCTCGCCGTCGGACGGCGGCACCGCGATCTCGATCGCGTCCCGTCCCGGCGCGGAAAGGCGCAACCCGTCGCCTGCGATCTCGGCCCAGATCAACACCATTTCCGGCAGCAGGCGCGCGGTGAGGAAGCGCCCTTCGGCATCGACCACCATCCAGCGCCGGTCCCCGCGCGGGCCGCGCGGCTCGATCGCAAGCGCATCGACCTGCACGCCAGCGGCCGATTTCAACGGATAGAGATGCAGCGACGAAAGATGCATGGCGCGGACTCCGGCCGGAACGGCGATTGTCGCCGAAACCCGGAGCCGTCGACGCGCAGGACGCGACGATCCGTCGCTTCACCGTACGGTCCTTGTTGTTCTTGAGCTTCACTTCCAGACGAAAGGCGCATCACCAGGCTCCGGCATATCGAAGCGTGATCGTCGCGAGGAAGACGGAAGCGGCCTCGCCTGCCACCGCACTCAGGTCAGATAACCGCCATCCACGGCGAGGCTGGCGCCGGTGACGTAGGCGGCGGCCGGGGAGACCAGGAACAGGACCGCAGGCGCGATCTCGTCCGGCTGCGCGCTGCGCCCCATCGGGATCAGCCCGCGCATCATCTCCATCAGCTTCGGGTTGCCGGTGATGCTCGACGCGAACTTGGTGTCGGTCAGTCCCGGCAACACCGCGTTGACCCGGATGCCCTGCGCGGCGAGTTCCTTGGCGAACCCCTCGGTCATGTTGACGATGCCGGCCTTGGTCATCGAATACACGCCCTGGCCCCAGGCGGGTCGCCGGGCGTTGACCGAGGCGATGTTGACGATGGCGCCACCACCCCGGGTCTTCATCCGCCGCGCCGCCTGCACGGTGGTCCAGAAGTAGCCGCGCAGATTGACCTCGACGGTCTTCTCGTAGCTGCCCAGATCCATGTCCACCATCGGTCCGTAGTACGGATTGGTCGCGGCGTTGTTGACCAGGATGTCCGGCGTACGGCCGGTCTCGTCGAGAGCCGCGAACAGCGCTTCGATCGCCGCCGGATCGCCGACATGCAGCGCGCGCGCCTCGGCCGAACCGCCGGCGTCGCGGATCGCCGTCGCCACCGCTTCGCAGCCATCGCGCTTGCGCGAGGTGCACACGACATGCGCGCCGTGCGCGGCGAGCACATGGGCGATGGCCTCGCCGATGCCGCGCGATGCACCGCTGACGAGCGCGGTCTTGCCGGTGAGGTCGAACAGGGAATCGTGGATGGGCATGCGGGAATCCTGGCGTGGTCGCTGCGCGCGCTTGTTATGCTGGCGAGCCTAGCACAGCCCCGGACCCTGCCATGGCGACTTCTCGACGCGTGCTCATCACCGGCGCCGGCAGCGGCCTCGGACTCGCGTTGGCGCTCCGCTACGCACGCGCCGGCGCACGCGTCGCCTGCGTCGACCTGATCGCCGATCGCGCCGAAGCCGCGCGCGCATCGCTGGCGGGCGGCGGCCATCTCGCGCTGGTCGCCGATGTCGGCGACGACGCGTCGATGCAGGCGCTGCACGACACCGTGCAGGCCGAATGGGGCGGGATCGACGTGCTGGTCAACAACGCCGGCATCGCCTCGGCCGGCGCGCTGATCGAAACCACCATGGAGGAATGGCGGAAGATCCTGGAGATCGACCTGCTCGGCGTGGTCCGCGGCTGCCGGCTGTTCCTGCCCGCGATGATCGCGGCGAAACACGGCCAGGTCCTCAACACCGCCAGTTTCGCCGGTCTCGCCGGCGCGCCGGGCATCATGAGCTACGGCGTGGCCAAGGCCGGCGTCGTCGCGCTTTCGGAACAGCTGCGCGCCGAACTGCACGGCAGCGGCGTGAGCGTCGGCGTGATCTGCCCCGCGTTCTTCCGCACCAACCTGGTGGACACCGCGATCGCCGACGAGCGCACCAAGGCCCGCATCCTGCGCCTGATGGACAAATCGCCGGACACCGTCGACAGCGTCGCAGACAAGGTGTTCGCCGCGGCGCAACGCGGCGAGTTCCTGATCCTGCCGACCCGGGAAGAACCGATGCGCTGGCGGATGAAGCGGTGGTGGCCGGGGATGTATTTCAGGATGCTGCTGAAACTGGCCACGAAGCGCACGGCCTGAGGCCCGGCGTCAGCGCCGGTCCCGCATCGCCATCACCACGCCGAGCCCCGCGAGCAGCGAGACCGCGGCGGTGCCGCCGTAGCTGAGCAGGGGCATCGGCACGCCGACCACCGGCAGCAGGCCCGAGATCATGCTGCCGTTGACGATCACGTAGACCGAGAAGGCGAGGCCGAGCGCGCCGGCGAGCAGGCGCGAGTAGGTGTCGCGGGCTTCGCTGGCGATCCACAGACAGCGGCCGACGACGAACAGATACAGCGCGAGCGTGATGGTCACGCCGATCCAGCCGAACTCTTCGGACAGCACCGCGAAGATGAAGTCGGTGGTGTGTTCGGGCAGATAGTCGAGATGCGATTGCGAGCCCTCGCCCCAGCCCTGCCCCGACCAGTGGCCGGAACCGATCGCGATCTTCGACTGGATGATGTTCCAGCCGGTCCCGAGCGGGTCGGATTCGGGATCGAGGAAGGTGCGGATGCGGTCCTTCTGGTACGGGCGCAACAACCAGAACCACGCCACCGGCGCGATCGCGGCGACACTGGCGCCGGCAACGGCGAACCAGCGCCACGACAGGCCGGCGAGGAACAGGGCGAACGCGCCGCTGGCCGCGACCAGCATCGCGGTGCCGAAGTCGGGCTGCAACAGGATCAGACCGGTCGGCGCGGCGACGATGCCGCCGGCGATCAGCACGGTCGTGAACCGCGGCGGCAGGCGCTCCTGATGCAGATACCACGCGACCATCATCGGCAGCGTCAGCTTCAGCAGTTCCGAGGGCTGGAAATAGAACACACCGAGATTGATCCAGTGGTTGCCGTGCTTGCCGTCGCCGATGAACAGCACCGCCACCAGCGGCAGCAGCGATCCGGCGAACAGCAGCGGTGTGACGCTGCGCAGCTGGCTCGGCGAAACCCGCGACAGCAGCCAGAGCGCGCCGAGACCGACGCCATAGCGCGCACCCTGCGCCAGTACCAGGCGCGGACTCTCGTTGCCGGCGCTGTACAGCACCGCCAGCCCGATCGCCATCAGCGCGAGCAGCGCGGCGAGCAGCGGCCAGTCGAGCGTGCGGGTGAAGCGCAGAAACAGATCGAGCAGCCAGCGGACGAAGGATTTCATCGCGCGGGCTCCTGCGTGACGGCGGGCACGCTCGCCGGCGGAAGGCCCGCGGGTGGCAGGCCCGCGGATGGCGCATCCGCGGTGCTTGCACTGCGGCTGGTCACGTTCGCGAATGGATCGGCGGCGGTGGCCGCGGCGAGCGCCTTCGGGTCGGCTTCCGGCATTTTGCCCAGCAGCCAGGCGTCGAAGATCTTGCGCGCGATCGGCGCGGCCGTGCTGGCGCCGTAGCCGCCGCCCTCGACCACCACCGCGAGCGCGATCGTCGGATCGTTGGCGGGCGCGTAGCCGACGAACAGCGCGCGGTGGCGCAGATGCATCGGCAGCTTCTTCGGATCGAGACTGGCGCTGCCGCGACGACTGATCACCTGTGCGGTACCGGTCTTGCCGGCGATCAGATACGGCAGGCCATGGCTGATCACGCGCGCGGTGCCGCCGGGGCCGTGCACGGTCCGGATCATGCCCTCGCGCACCACCTGCAGATGCATGGCGCTGCGGCTGATGGCGCGGGGCGCAGGTTGCTCGACCATCGTCCACGGCCTGTCGAAATCGTCGCGCCGTTCCCGGAGCAGATGCGGGCGGCGCAACTGGCCATCGGCGGCGAGCGCGCCGACGCCCTGCGCGAGCTGCAACGGCGTCGCTTTCCAGAACCCCTGGCCGATGCTGGAGATGATGGTGTCGCCGAGATACCACGGCCCCTGCTTCTTCGCGTTCGCCGCCTTCCACTCCGGCGACGGCAGGATGCCGCCGGATTCGCCGGCTAGATCGATGCCGGTGGGCGCGCCGAAACCGTACAGGGCGAGGTATTCGTCGAACCGGCGGATGCCCATGTCCAGCGACAGCCGGTAGTAGTAGGTGTTGACCGAATCGGCGATCGCCTTGCGCGCGTCGGTCCAGCCGTGGCCACCGCCATGCGAATCGCGATAACCGCGCTTCTGCCCGGGAATGCGGAATTCGCCGGTCGACAGCACCCGGTCTTCGGGCGTGCGCAGACCGCTGTCGAGGCCGGCGAGGGTGATCAGCGGCTTGAGCGTCGAGCCCGGTGCGACGCCGCCGAGCACGTTGCGATTGAACAGCGGACGCGCCGGATCGTCGATCAGGCGCCGGTAGTCGGTGTGCGAAATGCCGTTCACGAATAGATTGGGATCGTAGGTCGGCAGACTCACCATCGCCAGGATCTCGCCAGTGCGCGGATCCAGCGCGACCGCCGAGCCGGTGAGATCGCCGAACGCGATCGTCGCCGCGCGCTGCAGATCGACATCGATGCTCAAGCGCAGATCGGCACCGGGTTTGGCCGGAATGCGACCGAGACTGCCGATGATCCGGCCTTCGACGTTGGTCTCGATCTGCTCGTAGCCGATCTCGCCGCGCAGGATGTCGTCGTAGTAACGCTCGATTCCGGATTTGCCGGTGTGGCTGAACGCCGCGGTGCCTTCGCCGAGATTCTCGAGATCCTTGCGATCGACGCGACCGACATAGCCGACGACATGGCCGAACAGATCGCCGTGGGGATAGCGACGGGTGAGATAGGGCACCAGTTCCACGCCCGGATAACGCCAGCGATCGACCGCGAATCGCGCCGCCTCCTCATCGCTGATGCGCAGGCGCAGGGTCACCGGGAGAAAACTGCGCGTCGCACGGCGGGTCTCGTGGAAACGCTGGATGTCTTCCGGGGTGAGCGCGATGATCCGCGACAGCGACGCGACCAGCGCGTCGATGTCGCCGGCTTCCGCCGGCACCACGTCGAGGCGGTACGCCGGCACGTTGTCGGCCAGCACCCGGCCCTTGCGATCGTAGATCAGACCGCGCGCCGGCACCTCGGGACGCTGCTTGACGCGATTGGCCTGCGAGCGCTTGGCGTAGTCGGTGTGTTCGAGCACCTGCAGCTTGAAGTACCACATCGACAACCCGCCCAGCGCCAGCACCACGCACAGGAAACCGAACGCGGCGCGGGCGCGGAACTGCGCCGCTTCCTGTGCGGAGTTGCGGATGTAACGGCGCTTCATCGCCACCGCCTCAGCGCTTGCGGCCCATGCGCAGGCCGTCGAGCAGCACGAACAGCGGCGGCCACAGCGCGGCGCCGATCAGCGGCGTCCACCAGTGCATCCAACCGAGCGGTTTCTGCCCGAACAGGAAATGCGCGGCGGAGACGATGATCAGGTCGTTGAGCAGCAATCCGCCGATCGCCAGTGCCTGCTGCGCCATCGGAAAGAACCGCAGTTGCGGCCGGAAGCGCTGCAGGATGAAGGTCAGCACGGTCAGCCGCAGCGCCTGCTCGCCGAGCGCGCTGCCGAAGGCGATGTCGGCGAGCAGGCCGATGACGAAGGCGACCCCGAGCCCGACGCGTTCGTGATCCTCGAGCAGCCAGTAGGCCAGCACCAGCGCCAGCCAGTACGGCCTCAGCGGCTGGATCGCCATCGGCAACGGAATCAGCCCGAGCAGCAGCGCGGCGAACACGCTCGCCGGAAACAGCCATGGGCGGCGGGGACGGCTCATGGCGCCGGCTCCGCGGGCGGCGTCGCGACCGGCGTCGCCGGTTTCGGCGCGGAGGCCGCCGATGTGGCGGAGGTGGAAGCAGACGGTGCGGTGGTGGTGGCCGCGACGCCGGAGGTCGCCGGAACGGCGGCCGTGTCGGCGGCCGGGGCCATGGCCTGCGCGGCCGGCGGCGGCAGCGGCGTCATCGTCCGCGCACGGCGCAGCAGCAGCACGTCGCGTCCGCGATCGAGCTGGGCCGCGGGCTTCAGTTCGCCGACGAGGAAGGCGCGGCTCTCGTCGCGACGCAGCTTGACCAGCGTTCCGACCGGAAAGCCCGGCGGGAAGCGGCCGCCCAGTCCGGAGGTGACGATCAGATCGCCGACCTTCACGTCGCTGGAGGTGGGGACGTTCGCCAGTTCGATGCGATCGCCGCGACCGTAGGCGACCAGGCGGATGCCGTTGCGCGCGACCGCCACCGGCACCGCATGATCGGGATCGGTCAGCAGCAGCACGGTGGCGGTGCTGGAACGCACTTCGATCACCTGGCCGAGCAGACCGCCGGCATCGATCGCCGGCTGGCCCATGCGCACGCCCTGCTCGGCGCCGACGTCGAGCAGCAGCCGCTGCCGGGTGGGATCGAGCGCGATGTCGAGCACCGGCGCGATCTGCACGTCGAGTCCGCCCTGTTCGACCGCGCCGAGCAATCCGCGCAGACGCGCATTCTCGGCCGCGGCGGCCTGCAGTCGCGCGATCCGCGCGCCGCTGACCAGCAGCGCGTTGCGCAGGGCTTCGTTCTCCTTCGCCAGCCGCGCGCGGGTCGAAGCATCGTCGCGGACGGTGTCGCCGATCTTCGCGGGCAGTCCGGCCAGTCGCCACAGCGGCTGGACCACGACTTCGAGTTGACCGCGGATCGCGGCGAGCCAGCCGCCACGGTGGTCGAGCACCATCAGCGCGATCGCCAGGGCCAAGGCAGCCAGCAACCGCAGGGTTCCGGCGATGTCGTCGGAGCGCGATGCGGAAGGGCCGGCGTAGGGAGGCACGTCAGGGCGTCAGGTGAAGGTCGCGACAGGGTTGATCGGAGCGGTGGTTGCGATCCGGATCCACGGAGGGACCCGCGCAAACGGCTGCAGGCCGGTTGCGGAGACGGGCGAAACCCACGCGTTTCGCCCGTCTCTCCGGACCGGCACAGGGATGTGCCGTGTCCGGATACGACTCATTCCGGCGAGAAGAACTCGTTGCCGTGCATGTCGACCAGTTCCAGCGCACGGCCGCCACCGCGGGCGACGCAGGTCAGCGGATCGTCGGCGACCTGCACGTGCAGGCCGGTTTCCTCGCTGATCAGTTTGTCCAGGTCGCGCAGCAGGGCGCCGCCACCGGTCAGCACGATGCCGCGCGCGGCGACGTCGGCGCACCATTCCG
>JAYRTK010000115.1:0-9831 GCA_041919595.1 Lysobacteraceae bacterium | reverse complement strand
GCAGGACCGCTCCGGGACCTTCAATCAGACCCGCGACCGGGAAGCCGCGTCGCAGCAGCTGGCCAATCACGTGCTGACGCGGATCGACGAAGCGATCGAGCGCGGCACGCTCGACCGCGACAAGCCGCTCACCGTGAATCTCGTTGGGTTCAGCCATGGCGGCAATGTGTCGATTCTCGCGTCGGACGAAATCTCGGAAGGGCTCAAGCAGCGCGGCATCAATGGCGCGATCCATCTCACCACGCTGTCCACGCCGGCGTACAGCTGGGGCGACGAAGACCCGATGCGCGCGCGGCAGCAGGTGCAGGCCGATGGCGTCCGGTTCGCGCACACTCATTTCTCGACGCCGGGCGACGGCGTGATCCGCGCCGCCATCGGAAACGCCAATTACGACAACGGATTCACCCGCGACGTGAATTTCCGCAACGGCGTCAGCACCATCGACGGCGTGGCCAATCACGGTGCCGTGCAGGACCGGCCCGAGTACATGGACGCGGCGGCGGCGGTGATGCGCCAACGCTTCAATGGACTGGCGCCCGCGCAGCAGCGCAGCGATGCCGGCGGCGATCTGCAGGTGGCGGGTGTCGCGCCGGGCGCGCCGGGCAACGCCAACGTGGATTGGGATCGCTTCAACGCCAATCCGATGGTGCAGCAGGCGTCGGCGGCGCTCAATCGCGCGGTTCCGGGCATTGCGCCGGAGAACCAGAATCCCAGTCTGCTTGCGGGCATGGCCGGTGTCGCCGCCGAAAACCGGCTCACGGCCATCCAGGATGTCGCCTTCAGCCAGAACGGACAGTCCGCCTTCGTGACCGATCGCGACAAGGCCGATCCTGCCGCGCGCGTGGCCTCGGTCGACATGGCATTGGCGAACAAACCGACCGCAGAGGTCGTGCAGAAATACGCCGCGACGCTGGAGAACGCGCAGACACCGCCGGTGGCGACGCAGGAGCAGGAGCAGGAGCAGCAGCGCCGACAGGGCGGGCCGTCGATGGCCTGAACTGCGGGCGCGGACGGGGTGGCGGCGTCACGGTCGCCCCGTCCGTGACGGATCCGCGACGGGTCAGCGTCGGCGCGTCGCGTCGCGCTGCCCTTCGATCAGGGTCCAACCGAGCAACTGCGCGGTGGCGTCGCCGAGGCCGCGTTCGAAGGCGCGGTTGATCTGCGCCACGTCGGTGCCGTCGGCGGGCGTGTCGATGTCGAACACGCGGCTTGCCACGACACGATTGTCGGCGTTGTGCACCAGGCGTGCGCCGAGCGCGATCCGGGCGCTCGGCGTGGCGCCGCCGCCGTAGTCGGATTCGAAGCGGCGCAGGTCCAGCAGCAGTTCGTACTGCGCGCTCACGCCCTCGCCGCGACGGGCGACGCCGGCGAAGCGCCCGCTGTCGGCGAACGCGCGCAGCAGGGTGTCGAGCATCAGGTCGGGCGCCGGCTGCGTCCACGCCGCGCCCTTGTACACCTGCAGTTCGCCCGGTTGCGGGCGGACGAGGATGCGCGCGGAATCGTGCGCGGTGTCGGCGTAGGGACGTGCGATCTGCAACTGCCAGCTCGCCTGCGGCCACGCCGCGTCGGCGGCGATCGTCGGCTCGGGCCGGTACAGGGCCAGCGATTCCTGTTTCGGCAGGACGTTGCAGCCGGCCAGCGATGCGGTCGCGAGCGCGAGCGCGGCGATGCGCAGGCATGCGCGTGCGGAGAGGCGGCTCATTTCGGCTCGAACTCCTTGGGTTTCTGCCGGCCCAGCACGTAGCCGGCCGGGTTGTCGTCGAGACGGCTGGAGATCTTGCGCAGATCGCGCACCAGCGCGCGCAGTTCGTCCAGGGTCGGGCCGAGCTGGCTCAGGCCGTCCTGGGTGAAGCTGTTGATCGCGCCGCGGTTCTCGCCGAGCAGTTTGTCGGCGTTGCCGGCGGCCGAATCCAGACGATTGAGGGTGCTGTCGAGCTTGGCGATGAGCTGCGGCAGTTTCTGCACCAGTTCGCGGTCGACATCGGCGATCGCGGTGTTGGTCGTGTCCAGCGTCGCCGACAGTTTCTCGCTCGACACCCGCGCGTTGCGGATCAGCGCGCCGAGATCCTCGCGCTGGTCGGCCAGCGCGCCGGTGGCGCTTTCGATGTTGTCGAGGGTCTGGGTGATGTTGTGGATGTTGTCCTCGCTGAGGACCTTGTCCAGCCGCGCCACCAGCTTGTTGGCGGTCTCGGCGATGTTCTGCAGCGCCGAGGCTTCGGTCTGGATCACCGGCACCGCGTCGCCCGGCGCGGTCAGCAGCGCGGCGTTCGGGTTGCCGCCGGTGAGCTGGATGAAGGCGGTGCCGGTCAGGCCGGTGAACGACAGCTTGGCGTGGGTGTCGACCTTCACCGGCGTGGTCGCGCGCAACTTCACGCGCGCGATCACCTTCCGCGGATCGTCCGGCGCGAGGCTCAGCTGGGCCACGGTGCCCACGCTGATGCCGTTGTATTGCACGCTGCCGCCTTCGGTGAGGCCGGTGACGGCTTCGTCGAAGATCACGTCGTAGTAGCGCCAGTCCTTGTCGGAGGAATATTTCGCCGCCCACAGCCCGAACAGCAGCAGGAAAGCCGCCGCGACCAGGGTGAAGGCGCCGATCAGCACGTAGTTGGCGCGGGTTTCCATGTCATGTCCTCGCGGCGATGCGGCCGTGGCTGTCGCGGGCCGCTCGTCCGCGCGGGCCGTTGAAATAGTCCTGCACCCAGGGATGATCGAAACGTTCGATCTCCGCCAGCGGCCCGACCGCGATCACCCGCCGTTCGGCCAGGACCGCGACGCGGTCGCAGATCGCGTACAGGGTATCCAGATCGTGGGTGATGAGGAACACGGTGAGCCCGAGCGCCTGCTGCAGCGTGCGGGTGAGGTGGTCGAAGGCGGCGGCGCCGATCGGATCGAGGCCGGCGGTGGGTTCGTCGAGGAACAACAGCGGCGGATCCAGCGCCAGCGCGCGTGCGAGACCGGCGCGCTTGCGCATGCCGCCGGACAACTGCGAGGGCAGTTTGTCGAGGGCGTCCGGCGGCAGGCCTGCCAGTTTCACCTTCAACAGCGCCAGTTCGTACAAGAGCGACTCGGGCAGTTCCGGATGATGTTCCTTCAGCGGGACCTGCACGTTCTCGCCGACGGTGAGCGAGGAAAACAGCGCGCCGTCCTGGAACAACACGCCGGTGCTGCGCTCGATGTGCAGCCGGTCCTCGCTGTCGCGCGAGCGCCCGTCCACGCCCAGCACCTCGATCTGTCCGGCGTCGGGTTCGCGCAGGCCGATGACCGAGCGCAGCAGCACAGATTTGCCGCTGCCGGAGCCGCCGACCACGCCGAGGATCTCGCCGCGGCGCACGTCGAGATCGAGGTCCTCGTGCACGACCTGCTCGCCGAACTGGTTGCGCAGGCCGCGGACTTTGATGATCGGTTCGTCGGTGGCGGGAGAGGACGTCATCGCGATCTTGTGCGCCGCATGCGGGGCTTCGGTTGGTGGTGGTCGATCTGTTGTGCGCTCGAAGCCTGCATGCCGGAGGTCCTCCGGGCGTTCACGCATGCACATCCCGGGCCCGGGACGGATGCGGGGCGCCGGCGATCGTGCGGCGCTGGCCCGTCGATGCGGAACGCAGGTGCTTCACCCGCGGCTCGGGATGACATGGGCGAAAGGCGTGCCGATGCGCTCATCTCACCACCCCATGTGCATGAACCAGATCGCCGCCAGCGCATCCAGCACGATCACCAGCGAAATCGACTGCACCACGCTGGAGGTGGTGCGCTCGCCGACCGACTGCGCGGTACCGCTGACCTGCAGGCCTTCCAGACAGCCGATCAGACCGATCACCAGCGCGAAGATCGGCGCCTTGGACAGGCCGACCAGAAAGTGGCGCAGCTCCATCGTGTCGTGCATGCGCGTGTAATAGGCCTGCACCGGAATGTCGAGGCTGGTCATCCCGACCACCATGCCGCCGAGCAGGCCGGCCAGCATCGCGATGAAGGTCAGCAGCGGCAGCATGGTCATCAGCGCGAGCAGGCGCGGGATCACCAGCAGGTCGACCGGGTCGAGACCGAGCGTGCGGATCGCGTCGATTTCCTCGCGGCTTTTCATCGCCCCGATCTGCGCGGTGAATGCGCTCGCGGTGCGGCCGGCGAGGATGATCGCGGTCAGCAGCACCGCGAATTCGCGCAGGAAGGCGATGCTCACCAGTTCGACCACGTAGATCGAGGCGCCGAAGTCGGCGAGGATGTTCGCGCCGAGGAAGGCGATCACCGCGCCGACCAGGAACGACAGCAGCGCCACCAGCGGTACCGCGTCGAGACCGACCTGTTCCATGTGGAAGACGGTGGCGATCACGCGCAGCCGTCGCGGCTGCACCGCGGTCCGCGCGAGCTTGACCAGGGTTTCGCCGAGGAAGCTCACCAGCGCGACCACCTCGCGGGCATTGTCGTGCAGGGCGTAGCCGAGGCGTTCGAGCGCGGCGGCGAAGCCGTAGGCCTTTTTCGCCTTCGGTCGCCCGTCCTTGACGTCCTCGATCACCTGCACCAGCGCCAGATGGTCGTCGCGGAAGCGCAGCGCGTCGCCGCCGAGATCGCGGCGGGAGACGTGGCGCAGGAGTTGCAGTACGCCCAGCGAATCGAGTCGTGCGACCGCGCTGGCGTCGAGTCGGCGGACCTGTTCGGGGATGCCGCGGAGGGCGTCGCCGATGGCGAGGGCGTGGTGCAGCGTCCATTCCCCATGCAGCCGCGCGACGCCGTCGTCGCTCGGATCGATCGCGATGCTGGGAACTGCGGATACGGGTGGTGTCATCGGGGGCGCGGACGCTGCGTTGCGACCAGCATAGCCGAGCGCGACGCGCTCAGGCCGGCGGCGATGCGGTCGGAAGGGCGGTCGCTCCGGACGTGGCGTCGGTGACGGGATCGTGCGCCGCCAGGGCTTCGGTGCGCAGCGCCTCGGCGCGGGGCGCGCGGGTGGTGTCGGTCGCGGCATCGAGCGCAGCCAGTGCGTCGGCGGCGCGGCCTTCGCTCAGCGCGATCTCGGCCAGTGCGATCGCCCGCGCCATCGGCTGGTGCGCGGCCAGCGCGTCGAGATGCGCGTTCGCCGCGCGCGCGTCGCCCCGGGCCGTCGCTGCGCGGGCCGCGGCGATCCGCGCCGCCGTCGCGAAGTGGGGATCCAGCGCCGCCTGCGCCAACAGCGTTTCCGCCTCCGCGTAGCGGCCGTGATGCAGTGCATCCAGTCCCTCGGCCAGACGCGTGCGGGCCGCACGCTCGCGACGCAGACGCCAGAGCCGGAACGGCCAGCTCAGCACCTTCCAGAGCAGCCACAGCGCGAACAGCGCTCCGCCGAGCAATACCAGCGCGCCGGCCAGGCTCGCTTCGATCGTGGTGCCCAGGTAGCGCACCAGCACGTACCCCGGGTCCTGCAGCAGCAACTGCGCCGACAGCGCGCCGGCCAGCGCGAGCAGGATCCAGAAGAGGAGGGTGCGGAAGAGGTTCATCGCGTCATCCGCATGTCGTCGTCGCAACGCGCGGCATCGAGATCGCAGAAGAAGATCCAGCGCGGATCCGCGTCCGTGTGGTGCCGGGCGCGCAGTCCCTTCGCACGTTGCGGATTCGCGAGTTTCGCGGATTTTGCGGCGCTGCTCGACATCATCCCCCCCGCATCGTCCGCAACTGTTCGAGCGTACTGCCGAGCGTCGGCAGTTGCAGCGCCAGCGGCGCGCTGCGCAGCGATTGCAGCTCCCGGCGCAGGCTTTCGCGCGGCGGCGACGCCGGCCACAGCCGCAGGATCCAGTGATCGGCGCGCTGCAGCGCGGCCTGCAGCGCGGGGACGTCGCGACGCTCGATCGCGGTGCGCGCCAGCGCCAACTCCAGTTGCAGGGCGATCTCGCCCGCCTGGCGATCCTCGCTCCCCAGTGCCGGTGGCGCGTCGCCGCGTCGCACGCTGACCAGCCGCGACAGCGCGCGTTCCCACCAGGGCGCTGCGGTCGCGGGTGCGGGCAGGCGTGCCGTGGCATCGCGGGCGGGCAGTCGCGCGACCAGCGCGTCCAGCCGCTGCAGTGCGCGCCGACGCGGGTCGGCATTGAGCGCGTCCAGCGCGGCGCGCTCCTGCGCCAACGCCTGGCGCAGATTCAGCGCGCCGGGCATTTCGACGCGATCGAGCACGCCCGACGCCAGGGCATAGGCGTGTCGCGCGCCATCGAGATCCGCGGCCAGTCGCAGGCGCTGTTCGCCGAGGGTGAGCAGCAGTTCGGCTTCGTCGAGGCGCAGCGCCTGCGCGCCGGTGCGGTTGGCGTCGGCGAGCTTCGCGACCTGATCCTCCAGCAGCGCCGCGCGCTGGCCCATGCCCAGCAGTTCGTCGCGCAGCAGGCGGTTGGTGGCGTCGGCCTGCTGCAGGCGCTGACCGTGACCGCGCACGTCGCGGCGCAGGCCTTCGATCCGCGATTCCAGCGCCTCGATCCGCTGCGCCGTCGCGATCTCCGCCGCGCGTTCGCGCTCGCTGCGCTGGTGATCGCTGTACCACAGCCAGACGCCGCCACCGAGCAGCGCCAGCAGCAGCGCGATCCACGCCCAGCCGCCGCGTCGCGGCGGCGCGGACGGTGCCGGTTTCGGAGCGGGCAGGGCGACCGCTTCGGCGATCGCCGGTGCGGGGTCGGGAGCGGAAGCGTCGGTCATGGGGGGCTGGCCGGCCGCAGACGCGCGGCAATTGGCGGCATGTTAGCCGGCTTGGCGCCCCGCTTGGCGGTTGGCGCGACGACGCGCGGGATCTTCCGGAGCGCCGGTCGACGGGGCGGCGGCCAGCAGCTGCGCGGGCCGCGGTCCGGCGGCGATGCGCACGTCGCGGCAGCCGGCCTCGCGGGCGATCGTGGCCAGGCGCGCGCTCGCGGCGAGCACGCAGGCGCCGCGCAGGCGCTCGGCGAGCTCCGCCGGCACCGTCGAGAGCACCCCGAGCAGGGCGTCGCCGCTGCTCACCGGCAGCAACAGCGGCCCGCCGAACGCGCGCAGCCGCGCCAGCGCCGCCGCTGCCGGCGGTCGCGGTTCGCGGGCGTAGAGATCGGCCCGCAGCAGTTCGGCGCCGCGGGCGTGCAGTTCCGGTGCGATCCGATCGCGGCCGCCGGGCGCGGTCAGCAGGCCGATGCGACGTCCGCGCACCGCCTGCAAGGTCGGCAGGGCGAGCAGGCCCTCGCTGTCCATGCGCTCCGGCGCCTCCGGCTGCGCGATGCCCGCGCGCCGCAGTGCCGCGGCGGTCGCGCTGCCGACCGCGCACCAGCGTTGCCCGCGACGCGCGCGCAGCGTCGACAGCGTCGCCGCCGCACGGACCGCGGCGGGGCTGGTGGCGATGACGAGATCGGCGGCAAGGGCCGCGCCCAACCGGCGCCGGGTGTCCGCGTCGTCGCGCACCACGATCCGCCATGGCGACAGCGCCAGCACCCGCCAGCCGTGCGCCGCGGCGGCGCGCCGCATCGACGCGTGATCGCCGGCCGGACGCAGCGAGACCACGCATGGCGTCTGCGTCATCGGCGTCCTGTCGTATGCTCGCGGGCGGCGTGGCGGGGACATCCTTCCAGCTTCGCCATTCGCCCCGGCGGCCGCAAGCCGGAGATGCTGTTCCCGATGGCCTCGCCCCCGATGACCTCGCCGATGACGCAGCCCCCCGAACTCGTCCGGGACCCCACCGGAGATTCCGCCCGCGCCGCGCACCTGCGCGCGCTCGAGGCCGAACTGCTGGCGATGCCGCCGGTGGCCGCGCTGGGACCGCGCATCGCCGACGCCGATGGCCACCACCTGCGCCTGCACGCGCCGCTTGCGGTCAACATCAACGACAAGGGGTGCGCCTTCGGCGGCAGTCTGACGTCGCTGATGACCCTCGCCGGCTGGGGACTGATCGTCTCGCGTCTGGTCGAGGCCGGGATCGAGGCCGACGTCTTCGTCGCCGACAGCACCGTCCACTACCGCGCTCCGGTCTTCGCCGACCTCGAGGCCGTCGCCGTGCTGGCCGAAGGCGAATCCTGGGAGGCCTTCCTCGACACCCTGCACGCCCGGGGGCGCGCCCGCCTGATGGTCGCGGCCTCGGTGCCCCTTCCTGAAGGCGCGGTGGCCGCGGAATGCCGGTCGCGTTACGTCGCCATTCTCAAGGGGTAGGATGACCGCTGCCCCGCAGCCGCCCCCGGATCCCGATGACGACCCCCGCCGCGACCGCTCCTCTGCGTCTGTTCGCCCAATGCCTGTTCGTCCTGCTGCTCGTGGCCCTCGCCGGCGACGCCCTGGCCGGCGGCAAGAAGCGCAACGTCCTCGAAAAGAACCAGTACGCCTATTCCGCGGCGATCCGCTGGGGCGATTTCGAGGGTGCCTGGAGCATGGTCAACCCGAAGACGCGCGAGGAGAAGCCGATGACCGACGCGGATTTCTCGCGTTTCGAGCAGATCCAGGTCTCCGCCTACCGCGATCTCGCCAGCATGTCCGGTCCCGACGAGTCGATCCTGCGCGAGGTCCAGATCGAGATCATCAACCGCCACACGCTGAGCCACCGCAAGGTCCGTTACACCGAAGTCTGGCGTTACGACCCCGAGAGCAAGAACTGGTGGGTCGACGGGTTGCCGGATTTCTGGCAGGGCCAGTGATCGGGTTTCCGGCGCCGGTTTTGCCACCGGCGTCGCCGCAGGCGACAATTCCGCCCCTCGCGCGGCCGTCCCGCGCCGTCCGGATCCCGTCCCCGTGAATTTCGAAGAACTCTGGGCCTTCGCCGGCCGCAACCCGGTCTACAGCATCGCCCTGGTCGGCCTGACCCTCGCCATCATCGGCAACGAGCTTTCGCGGCTGTTCCGCAGCTACAAGTCGCTGCGCCCGGCCGAGCTCACCCTGCTGATCAATCAGGAAAACGCCCAGGTCTTCGATCTGCGGCCCTACGCCGATTTCCAGAAGGGCCACATCGCCGGGTCGAAGAACGTGCTGATGAGCCAGTTCGACCCGGACGGCAAGCCGCTGGCCTCCGCCAGGGCGCTGCCGGTCGTGCTGGTCTGCCAGAGCGGGATGAGCGTGGTCGCCCCCGCCAAGCGGTTGAAGAAGGCCGGGTTCGCGCGCGTCCATATCCTGGACGGCGGCATCGCCGCCTGGCAGCAGGCCGATCTGCCTCTGGTCAAGGGCAAGGGCTGACCGGCCGTCGGTACCGGCAACCGGTGCCATTGCAAACGCGCATCGCGGCGCCCAGATCCAGAGCGCCCCGGCAACGGGGTCCGGCGCAGGCGCCCGTCCCGGCCCCCATGCCATAATCGTCCTCTTTTCCGCATTCGCCCCTCAGGAGCCCTGCCATGTCCGAACCCGTCGCCAACGGCGCCGCCGCCGAAGCCAACGGCCCGAACTTCTCGGTCGAGAAGATCTACGTCAAGGATGTCTCGTACGAAGCGCCGGGCGTGCCGCAGATGTTCAACGAGCAGGGCCAGCCGTCGCTCGAGATGAACCTCAACCAGCGCGTGCAGCGCGTCGCCGACAACCTGTTCGAGGTCGAGCTGGGCGTGACCCTGACCTGCAAGATGGTCGATCGGACCGTGTACCTGGTCGAAGTGCGTCAGGCCGGCCTGTTCGGCCTGGCGGGGTTCGACGACCAGACCCTGGACGCGATGCTCGGCGTGCACTGCCCGAACATCCTCTATCCCTACGCCCGCCAGACCATCAGCGACATGATCGTGGCCGGCGGCTTCCCGCCGTTCCTGCTGCAGCCGATCAATTTCGAAGGCCTGTACGCCGAAGGCCTGCGCCAGCGCGCCGCCCAGCAGGGCAGCGGCCTCGCCGGCGCCGAGACCGCCGGCAACGCCTGATCCGGGCCGAGCGTTCTTCCGCATGTCGTCCGATCATCCGGACCACAGC
>JAYRTK010000114.1:0-9874 GCA_041919595.1 Lysobacteraceae bacterium | reverse complement strand
CAGCGTCGGCAGCAGCAGGTGGGTCATCGTCGCCAGCGCGGTGACGTTGGTGTCGATCATCTGTTTCCACTGCGCGAGATCCGCGCGCTGCGCCGGTACGGTGCCCAGCGCGAGGCCGGCGTTGTTCACCAGCACATCGATGTCGCGGAAATCCTGCGGCAATGCGTCGATGGCGGCGCGCATCGCGGCCTCGTCGCGGATGTCGAAGGCGGCGGTGTGCAGGCGTTCGCGACCCAGGGCGTCGGCGAGCGCATCGAGGCGTTCGGTGCGGCGGCCGGTGGCGATCACGCGCCAGCCGGCGCCGTGGAAACGTTCGACGGCGGCACGGCCGAAGCCGGAGGTGCCGCCGGTGATGAGGATGGTCTTCATCCCGCGATTCTAGCGTCGCGGCGCCCGCGGGCGCTCATGCCGCCCGCAACAGGCGCCGGCTGCGATGGAACTTGCCCGCCGTGCTCGCGCGGGTGTCTCGATGGCGCGCCAGCATCGCCTCCGCCAGCGCCGTCTCGCGCGTCAGTGCGCCCGCGGCGCGGGCCTGGGCGATCTTCGCCTCGACCCGGCGTTCGTCGGGCTGGGCCAGCAGCAATTCGCGGATCGCCTCGCGCAACGCGGCGTCGGCGCAACGCCGGAGCCGTCGGCGGCGACGGCGGTCGAGGCGGCTGAGCAGGAGATCGACGACCGGCCGGAGCAGCGACGGTCGTAACAGGGCGGCTTCGAGCATGGCGGCTCCGAATGGGAGTGGACTCCTGTTGGAAGAAGAGTATGCCCGGGAGGTGTCTCAGGGACTGCGAACGGTCGATGCGACCGGGCCGGCGCGGAGGTTCAGCGCGGTGCGTCCGGCATCCGGGCGCCTTCCTGCGCGGGCGCGGAAGGCGCCGGTGTTCCGGCATCCGGCAACGCGGCGATGACCGCGTCGAAATCCGTCTTCTGGACGGTTTCGTTGAGCGCGCGACATTCGAGATATCCGTCGTTGCACAGCGTGGCGTAGGCCTGCATCCGGTCGGGGGCGTCTTCGAGCCGGACGAGCAGCACCATCGCCTCCGGCCTGCCGCTGTCCGTGCGGGTGAACGCCCACTGCGCGGGCGTGTCCTGCCACTGCATCACATCCCATTCCCGGCCCTGGCGCAGTCGCGCGCCGGGGGTGCCCAGCAGCGCCGTCCGGGACGCGGCGACCCGCGTGTACGGATGCGACCTGCCCTTCGTCAGTGCTTCGCGTTCGAGCGCCGTCAGCAGGTACCGGCCGGTCTCGGGGTCGAGGTACCACCACAGCGTCTCGATCGTCGGTTTCACCGAGGTGTAGACCATGATGTATTCGTACCCGGCGTAGCGGCCTGCGACGGGCGTGCCCTTGGTCACGTCGAGCCAGCGGACGTGGCTCGGCAGGCGGAACGCGATGCCGCTGCGCTGGGTCGCGGGGTCGTCGTTGGCGGCGCGCCAGGTCTCGAAATCGGGCACACCCGGAAGGTCTTTCGCGACCATCGCATAGGCGGCTTCGTAATCGGCTGCGGCGAGCAGCGACAGGTACTGAACGCTCAGGCGAGCGATCGCGGCGTTTTCCTCCGCGGTACCGCGGTTGCGGTCGCGGGCATCCTCTGTCGTGGTCGCGGTCTGCGGCTCGGCCGCGCGGACGCGGGCGGACAGGCACAGGCCCGGCAGCGCGATCGTGAGCAGCAGTGCGGCAATCCGCCAGCGTGCGCGCATCGGCATGCGGGGTTACTTGACCTTGATCGCCATCGCCGGCAATCCGCCGCCGGCGAGCTTGCGCTTGGCTTCGGCCAGTTCGGTCGCGGTGCCGTAGGGCCCCATGCGCACGCGGTAGACGGTCTTGCCCTGGATCTGCGCGGATTCGACCCGCGCGCCGAGGCCGAGGAAGGCGATCTTCGCCTTCAGCGCCTCGGCGTCGCCGGACGCCGCGAAGGCGCCGGCCTGCAGGATGTAGCGTGCGTCGCCGCGCGGTTCGGCGGCGGTTTCGGGCTTCGGCGGCGGGGTCGCATCGATCGCGGGCGGCGTGTTGGCGTCGACCGCCGGCGGCGGCGTGGTCTCGGGTTCGGCCGGCTTCGGCGTATCCGCGGTTTTGCGGTCGGCTTCCTCGGCGCGGGTGCGTTCGGCCAACTCGGTGTCGCTGAGCGCGGTCTCCTCGCCCGGCAGCAGGGTGTAGAAGTCGTAATCCTCTTCCTTCGGCGGCTCGGCCGGTGCGACCGCCGGGCCGTTGTCGGCGACCAGCGGCGCGTCGTCGGCGGTGGCGTCCACGGCCGGCGGCGCATCGGGCTTCGGGTCGGCGCGGAAGAAGCCCTCGACCCCGTCCTTGCCCGCGAACTTCGGTGCGAGCAGCCACACGCCGATCCCCAGCGCCAGACCGATCACCAGCCAGGCCCAGCCGGGCATGCCGTCGCTGCCGCCGTTGCGCCGGGCTTGGGATTTGTTGCGCTTCGCCGCCATTACGCCGTCTCCCCGTCGCCATTCTGGGCGTCGTCGAAGAACATCTGCTCCGGTGCGGACACGCCGAGCAGCGCCAGTCCGTTCGCCAGCACCCGGCCGGTGGCCTCGGCCAGCGCCAACCGCGCGTTGCGGGTGTCGGCATCGTCGACCAGGAACTGGTGGTCGTTGTAGTACGACTGGAAGGTCTGCGCCAGTTCGACCAGATAGGCCGCGATCTGGTGCGGTTCCAGCTCGCGGCCGGCGACTTCGACGATTTCCGGGAAGCGCGAGAGGTCGATCAGCAGATCGCGCGCGGAGGTGTCGGCGAGGTCCAGTGGTTGCGCAAGGCCGGCATCGAGATCGTAACTGAGGCCGCGCTCGGCCAGCTTGCGCCTGAGCCCGCAGATGCGCGCGTGCGACAACTGCACGTAGTAGACGGGATTGTCGAGCGACTGCGAACGCGCGAGGTCGATGTCGAACACCAGCTGCGAATCGGGCTTGCGCGCGATCAGGAACCAGCGCACCGCGTCGGCGCCGGTCTCGTCGATCAGATCGCGCAGGGTGACGTAGCTGCCGGCGCGCTTGGAGATCTTCACTTCCTCGCCACCGCGCATCACCGTGACCATCTGGTGCAGCACGTATTCCGGCCAGTTCTGCGGGATACCGCAGTCCAGCGCCTGCAGGCCGGCGATCACGCGGGCCAGCGAGCCGTGGTGGTCGGCGCCGAGTTCGGTGATCGCGCGCTCGTAGCCGCGCTGCCATTTGGTCAGGTGGTAGGCGACATCCGGCACGAAATAGGTGTACGTGCCGTCGGACTTGCGCATCACGCGGTCCTTGTCGTCGCCGAAGTCGGTGCTGCGCAGCCACAGCGCACCGCCTTCCTCGTAGGTGTGGCCGTGCGCGATGAGTTCGCGTACGGTCTCTTCCACCTTGCCGTCGGCGTAGAGCGAGGATTCGAGGTAGTACACGTCGAACGACACGCGGAACGCTTCGAGGTCGAGATTCTGTTCGCGGCGCAGCCAGGCCACGGCGAAGCGGCGGATCGCGTCGTAGTCCTCCGCGTCGCCGGCACCGACGACCTGCTGGCCGTCCAGTTCGACGGTGGCACGGTCGAGATAGGCCCGGGCCACGTCGGCGATGTAGTCGCCCTGGTAGAAATCGTCCGACCAGCCGGCGTCGCCGGGCTTCAGGCCCCTGGCGCGCGCCTGCGTCGACTTCGCGAGATTCTCGATCTGCACGCCGGCGTCGTTGTAGTAGAACTCGCGCTTCACGTTCCAGCCGTTCGCGTCGAGCACGCGCGCGATGCAGTCGCCGATCGCCGCGGCGCGGCCGTGACCGACGTGCAGCGGACCGGTGGGATTGGCGGAGACGTATTCCACGCCCGCGGTGCGACCGCCGCCGCTGGCGTTGCGGCCGTAGCGCTCGCCCTGCGCGTGCACGGCGCGCAGCTGGCGCTGCCATGCGGCCGCGGACAGCCGGAAATTCAGGAAACCGGGGCCGGCGATTTCCACCGAAGCGATGTCGTCGTTCGCGGGCAGGGCGTCGATCAGGGCCTGCGCGATCGCGCGCGGATTGCTGCGGGCAGGCTTGGCCAGGGTCATCGCGGCGTTGGTCGCGAAGTCGCCATGGCTGCGGTCTTTCGGGCGCTCGACCACGAAGTCAGGGGCGGCGAGATCGGCGGGCAGGACACCCTGGCCGCGGAGATTGGCGATGCCCTGTTCGATGAGGGCGCGAAGCTGGGATTTCACGGAGGATTTGCGCCTGAAATCGGCGGTGTTTCGAGGGTTGGGCATTGTAGCCCGCCTGCCGCGCTTCCCAACGTATCGCGACATCGATGCCGCGCGCGCGGCTTGCGCACTCCAAGCGTGGGCTGTCCGCTCCGCCTCACACCCACCCCCGTGCCGCCAGCGACACCGGCGCGCCGTCGCCGATCACGAAATGGTCGAGCAGGCGGATGTCCACCAGCGCCAGCGACTGCTTCAGGCGCAGAGTGATCGCGCGATCGGCGGCGCTGGGCTCGCCGTTGCCGCTGGGGTGGTTGTGGCCGACGATCAGCGCGGCGGCGTTGTGGGCGAGGGCGCGACGGACGACTTCGCGCGGATGGACTTCGGCGCCGTCGACGGTGCCGCGGAACAGTTCCTCGAAGGCGATGGCGCGGTGGCGGGTGTCCAGGAACAGGGCGGCGAAGACCTCGTGCGGCAGGCCGCGCAGGCGCTGGGCGAAGTAGCGGCCGGCGGCCTGCGGATCGTTCAGCGCGTCGCCGCGCTCGAGTCCGGCGGCGAGGTAGCGGTTGCCCAGCTCCAGCGCGGCGAGCAGGGCGCAGGCCCGGGCGGGGCCGATGCCGGGCAGTTTGAGCAGCGCGCCCGGCGTCTGTTCGAGCAGGCTGCGCAGCGGCCCGTGGTGGCTCAGCAGGCGGCGGGCGCTGGTCACCGCATCGGTGCCGCGCTGGCCGGAGCTGAGGAAGATCGCCAGCAGTTCCGCGTCGGACAGGACGGCGGGGCCGCGGCCGAGGAGTTTTTCGCGGGGGCGTTCGTGGTCGGGCCAGTCGCGGATGAGCATGGCGGTGCGGTGGTGTGGGTGAGCCGCCATTGCAGCGTTCCGCCGCCGTCCGGGCTGTCGGGGAACCCCGCGGCATCGGGTAAGCTGTGGCCCTGTTCGTTCGTAGGAAAACCCCGCGATGGCGCTGACCGGTCGACGCATCCTGCTCTGCGTGTGCGGCGGAATCGCCGCGTACAAGGCGGTCGAACTGGTGCGACGCCTGCGCGAGGCCGGCGCCGAGGTGCAGGTGGCGATGACCGCCAACGCGCAGCGTTTCGTCGGCGCCGCCAGCCTGCAGGCGGTGTCCGGGGTGCCGGTGCGCGGCACGCTCTGGGACGAGGCCGCCGAGGCCGCGATGGGGCATATCGAACTGGCGCGCTGGGCCGACCGGGTGGTCGTGGCCCCGGCGACCGCCGACATCCTCGCCAAGCTCGCCCATGGGCTGGCCGACGACCTGGTCAGCACGCTCTGCCTCGCGACCACCGCGCCGATCGCGGTGGTGCCGGCGATGAACAACCGCATGTGGCTGCATCCGGCCACCCGGGCCAACGTGGCGACGCTGAGCGGCCGCGGCGTGCAGGTCATCGGCCCGGACGACGGCGCCCAGGCCTGCGGCGAATTCGGTCCCGGCCGCCTGCGCGAGCCGCCGGACATCGTCGCCGCGCTGGACGCGGCGTTCGCCGACGGCGACGACCTCGCCGGGCGTCGTCTGCTGATCAGCGCCGGACCGACGTTCGAGGATCTCGATCCGGTGCGCTTCATCGGCAACCGCAGCAGCGGCAAGATGGGGTTCGCGATCGCCGCCGCCGCGGCGCGGCGCGGTGCCGACGTGGTGCTGGTGGCCGGTCCGGTGTCGCTGGCGACGCCGGCGGGCGTGCAGCGGGTCAATGTGCGTTCCGCGGCGCAGATGCGCGATGTGGTGCTCGGCGCGCTGCCCGCGGACATCTACATCGGGGCCGCCGCGGTCGCCGATTACACCCCGCGGACGGTCTCCGCCGAGAAGATCAAGAAGACCCGCGACGGCGGCGGCGAGACCCTGACCGTCGAACTGGTGCGCACGCCCGACGTGCTGGCCGAAGTCGCCATGCATGCGCAGCGCCCGCGGGTGGTCGTCGGTTTCGCGGCGGAAACCAACGACGTGGAGCGCTACGCCCGCGACAAACTGCAGCGCAAGCGCCTCGACATGATCGCGGCGAACCAGGTCGGCCGCGCGGGCTGCGGTTTCGAGAGCGACGACAACGCGCTGACCGTGATCGACGCCGAGACCGCGCATGCGCTGGGGCCGGCGCCGAAGACCGTGCTCGCCGACGCGCTGCTGGATCTGGTCCGCGCGCGGCTGTAGCGCGAAGTCGAAGAAAGCGCAGGGTCCGCACGTTTCCTGTCGCCGGTCCGGTGGCGCTCCGGGCCGGGGCTCGACGAAGCCATGGCCAGTGGGCCGCGCCGTCGTTTCTTCAGGGCTGGCGCGGGTGTCGTCTGGCGGGTTTGTGTCCGCGCATTCCGTGTCCGGGCGGCGCTTCGTCGAGCCGGCCTGCGGCGGCGGCCTGCATCAGTCGGCGGAAGGTCGGACATTCGAGATGGCTCGGGGCCGGGCAGCGGGCGGCATGGCGCAGTCCGTCCCGGAGCGCGGTGAGCCGGCGGATGGTCCTGTCCAGCGTCTTCGCCCTTGCGGCGAGCGCGGCGCGCTCGATCCGGGGCACGCCATCGGGCGCGAACATGGCGGCGATCTCGTCGAGCGAAAACCCCGCGGCCCTGCCCAGCGCGATCAGCGCCAGCCGATCGACGATGCCGGCGTCGAAGAGCCGGCGCAGACCGCGCCGTCCGGTCGACGCGATCAGGCCCTTCTCTTCGTAATAGCGCAAGGTCGAGGCCGGCACGCCGGCGCGCCGCGAGACTTCCGCGATATCCAGATCCGGCATGGGCTTGACCTCAAGTCGACTTGAATTGGCAGAGTGTGGCTTCCGCCATCATTCGACAAGAGGACACCGCCATGCAGACCGCCGATGCCGCCCCCGATCCGGAAGACCAGAATGCGCTGTGGAACGGCCCCGCAGGCCGTGCCTGGGTAAATGCGCAGGCGCTGCTGGACCGGATGTTCGCACCGTTCGAACCGATGCTCGTCGAGGCCGGCGTCGCGGCCGGCGGCGGGCGAGTGCTGGACGTGGGCTGTGGCACGGGCGCGACGACGTTGGCGCTGGCGAGACGGTTGGGCGCTGCCGGTCGCTGCCTGGGAGTGGATCTCTCCGCGCCGATGATCGCGCTCGCGCGACGACGGGCGGTCGATGAAGGCCTGACGGTGGATTTCGTCGAGGCCGACGCGCAACGTCATCCGTTCCCGCCCGGGAGTTTCGATGCGATCGTGTCGCGCTTCGGCGTGATGTTCTTCGACGATCCCGTCGCCGCCTTCGCTCGCCTGCGGGAAGCGGCCCGTCCGAACGCCGGTCTGCGCGTCGTCGTCTGGCGCGATGCCCTGGAAAACCCGTTCATGACCCTCGCGGAGCGTGCGGCCGCGCCGCTGCTGCCGGGTCCGCCCGCGCGCCGACCGGCGGGGCCCGGACAGTTCGCGTTTGCGGATCCGACGCAGGTCCGGCGCGTGCTGCAGGAGGGTGGATGGCGCGAGATCGCGATCTCCGCCATCGATATCGAATGCACGCTGTCGACCGCGGATCTGCCGGTCTATCTGGCGCGCATGGGGCCGATCGGTCGGCGACTGGACACCCTCGACGAAGCGCTTCGGGCGCGGATCCTGGCGGCTGTCGATGCCGCCTGCACGCCTTACGTGCATGGCGACGACGTGCGGTTCACCGCGGCCTGCTGGCGCGTGGATGCGCGCGCGCCGTGAGCGGTGTCCGTCGCGGAACCCGCATGAAAAAGGGCGCCGCAGCGCCCTTTTCCGTATCGCCGGCGGATCGCGCGACTCAGCGCGACAGCTCGATCAGCGTCGACGAGACCCAGCCCTTGTTGCCGAGTTCGTCTTCCACTTCCCACATCATGCCTTCCTTGTTGCCGGTGGGGTACAGCATCATCCCCGGATCGAGCGAGCGCACGACCTTGGTGCCCTTGGGCGTGGTGAACAGGCGTGCCGGCTTGGCGACGGTCACCGCCTGCTGCGCGTTGGCCGCGGACGCGCTGTCCGGCAGACCGCCGAGCTGGGCGACGAGATCGGTGTAGGCCTGCAGATAGGCGAGGGTGATGACCTGGCCGATCTCGGTGTTGGCGTAGCCGCTGGCGCCCATGGCGCCGAAGCCGCTATAGCCGAACAGGCCGCCGCCGGCGCCCCAGCCGATGTCGGTCTTCTTGGCGCTGCCTTCGGCCATCGCGACCTGCTCGGTCGAGCGCACGTCGGTGATGGTCAGCACCACGTCGGCGGTCTTGCGCTTGAAGTCCAGGCCGCCGATGGCCGCACCGGCGCGGCCGCCGACCAGACCGCCGATCAGGCCGCCGATCGCGTTGCCGCCGGCGTTGCTGTTGGCCGAGATCAGGTCGGGGATCATCACGTAGTCGGCGGCTTTCATCTGGCCCTTGCCGACGTTGGAACGGCCGCGCAGTTCGCCGCTGGCGCCGAGGGCGCGTTCGCGCTGGGCGGCATCGAGGCCGGCGCCGCGATCGACCAGGGTGAAGCAGCGCGACTTGCTCACGAAGACCTTGATCAGCTTCGACGGGGCCGGGAGCTGCTGGCCGCTCCACCAGTCGGTGCCGTCTTCCGGCTCGATCACGGACAGCGTGCCGAGCGGTTTGGCACAGGTCGGGATCTCGGCCATCTTCTGCTTGCGCTGATCCTGCGCGCTCTGGCGCTGGGCGCTGGCCGGCGCCACCACGGTGGCGAGGGCGAGGGTCAGCAGACTGGCCTTGAGGAGTACGGATGCGCGAACGGAGTGGGTCATGGTCGTGTCGATGCCTTGAACGAAGGAGAAGTGGACGGCGAACCCGCGCTGTGCGGGGCCGGTGAGGGACGGCGTTCATTGTCGCCCCCCTCCGCCCGGCAAGTCGATATAACGGCGCCTGCTCCGGGTCGCGGCCAGACGGGCGGCGCCAGGTGCGCGCCCGGTCGGTCCACAGTCAGGTTGGCCCGGGGCGGGGTTCAGGGCGGCCAGGCGTAGCTGAGCTTGAGGAACAGGCTGCGGCTGCGGTCGGTCAGCGCGGTCCGTAACGCGTCGGAACAACCGCCGTGGGAATGGCCGGCGTACATGGAGTCGACTCCGTGCGGTCGACCGTGCCGGAGGCCGTCCCGGCCGTCACCGGCGGTGTGCCCAACGCGACCCGCGTCGCCTTGCCGGCGCGTCCGGACGGGTACACTGAGAGTCTTCCCGTCACGCCGAATCCGTCATGCGCGCCTCGATCCTGGCTCTGCCTCTGCTCGCCACCCTGATGATGACCGCCTGCAACTCCGAGACCGCCACGCCGGCGACGCCGGCCGCCAAGCCGGCACCGGCCGCGACTGCCGCCGTGGTGGACGAACATTCCTACGCCGAGCCGGGCAAGGTCGTGATCACCGATCTCGCGCTCGATCTGGCGCTGGATTTCGACGCCAAGACCCTCGCCGGGACCGCCACCCTGTCCCTGGACTGGAAGGACAAGGCCGCGACCGCGTTGCTGCTCGACACCCGCGACCTGACCATCGAGAAGGTCGAGGGCGGCGACGGCAAGGGCGGCTGGCAGCCGCTGACTTTCAAGCTCGCCGCCGCCGATCCGGTGCTCGGCAGCAAGCTGAGCATCGACACGCCGAACCGCAATCCGCAGGTGCGCGTGACCTACCGCACTTCGCCGCAGGCCTCGGGCCTGCAGTGGCTGGAACCGGCGATGACCGAGGGCAAGCAACTGCCCTTCATGTTCAGCCAGTCGCAGCAGATCCACGCGCGTTCCTGGGTGCCGCTGCAGGACACGCCGTCGGTGCGCTACACCTACAGCGCTCACGTGACCTCGC